>NC_017074.1 GCF_000284095.1 Selenomonas ruminantium subsp. lactilytica TAM6421
ATGGCAATAGTCATTGCAGTGGTAAATGAAAAAGGCGGCGTTGCAAAAACGACGACGAGCTATAATCTGGCTGACGCACTGTATCGGCAGGGCAATAAGGTTCTCGGTGTTGATATGGACGCACAGGGTAACTTTAGTGAAACCTGGGGCAGCGACAGGGCAGTTATGGGGATAGCGGACGTACTGAACGACAATGAGCCGATCACCGACGCTATCCAGGAAAAGGAAGGTCATTTCGACTTATGTGCCGGCGATCAGTTGCTGAAGAACTTTGAGCGCCAGAATGGTTTCCAATTTAACTTTAGGCTGCGCAAAGCATTGGAAGCTGTGCAGGATAAATACGACTACATTATCATAGATACAGCGCCAGCCATTGCGCTATTGACAACAAACGCAATGATTGCGGCAGATTATGTCATTATTGCAGCAACTCCCGAATCTTATTCCCTCAATGGTCTGGTTCGCCTAAATGAAAGCATTCAGGCTGTTCGTGAATTTTCTGCTGGGGAACGCATGGTGGAAATTCTCGGCATTCTTTTGACTCGTTACAGGAAACGCACAAAGCTAACAGAAACAATGAGTGACGTATTCGCAGAAGTGGCAACAAGAATCGGAACTACATTATTCAGCGCAAAGATACGCGAAAGCATGAGTATAAAAGAAGCCCAGGCTAATGGCCAGAGTTGTTTTGAATACGACAAGAATTCCGCCGGCGCAGAGGATTATGCGGTCCTGGCACAAGAAGTTATTGAACGGATAAAGGAGGCGCGCAAACATGGCTAAACCACGGATAAGCAAAGAAAAGCTGCTGGCCGGCGCAACGGAAGAACTGCTGCAACAGGCACACAGAAGGGAAACAATAAGACTGGAACAGGTTGCGGCTGGTGAAATAGAAGACAAAAAGCCATGGGAATGTTCTCCTGTGGTTCACGAAGTATTTCTGCAGTCGCCACTACCGGCTCAACCCAACGGCGCACAATTTGCCGCGGCCAACCGTGACCAGCTCAATGAATATCTGACGCGTGGACCAGAAGACTTTTCTGATCTGAAGAAAGAGGAGCCTTTTTCTCGTATCAGTGTTTTTGCCTATACAGACATTGTTGAACGCATTGAAGCCATAGCATGGAGCGAGCACAAAGCAAAAAACAAAGTCGTAACGACACTGCTGGAACGGCTGGTAAAAGAACCAAAATACATTGAAGTTTATCTGCAATACCTGCGCAGTGAGGAATATCAGCGCAAACAGCTGGAGAAACGGAAGAAGCAGCGGTTCAACGAGATCAGTCTGGAAGGCAAAATGAGGCTGTTCTTCCTGGATAACTATGACACTGCGCTCTTCAAAATGAAACTCGAGGACGCAGGGCGTGACGCCGACAACAATCGTACGGGGATCAGGTTGTTGGTATTCAAAAAGGATCTCAAGCACAAAAAAGCTGACGGACAAAGGGTTGCTACTTACGAATACTTCGCGGGCGACAATTTCTGCATTTGTGTCGAAACGCGCAAACGGCATAAGCTCATGAAATAAAACACTGTAAAGTCCACGGCCAAGGAGACAAATACAATTAGTCCCAATCTATAGATAAGAGTGTAAACTTTGTCTATTCTCAGAATACATTTGTTATATGCAACAACTAACAAGTATTGAGTTGTCATACATACGACGACAAAATTCGCATTTTTCATAACTGGCGATAGAGATAGATTATCGGAAGTTATGGGTAACTATGGTTAATTGTACTTTTGCACAGTTGAACACAACTTCCGATAGCCTTCTTGAATCAAAACTAATTCGCTACAGCTTTTTCACGATACGGCTGAGTTATACTAGCCAGTATGTCGTATTTTCTCTTTAGAAAAACCGTTGCTCCACCGTAAAGGTAATTGAAAACTTTTGTCAGTTGAATATTCCCGCCCAGATTTAATGTGCCTGTATTTTCACAATTCTTTTTTTTATTTATTTTTACGTCATTCGTTTTATTGATCCCCTCAAATAAAATCCGCTTAAGTTCAGTAACGAACTGTATATTGCTCGTTACGTGAAACATATTTACATTGGTACGCTTTTTTCTTGGGTAAAAGCCCCCGTCGCCGTCAATATATCCGCGTATAAAATGGACACGCAAATGTTTTGGAACCTGTTCTTCAGTCGGGAACCTAATTAAATCCGTTTTTCTTGGCATGCAGCCAAGCCTGACAAGGTCTTGCACCATTTTCTTTGAATTAAAGTATATTAGATAAGAATTCTCCTCTTCTCTATACCTCGGCTCTTTATCAAAACCACGCAGAGCGTCTCGAAACTTGATTAAATGGTCAAGATCTTTTGCTTGTAAGTCTAAACGTACTGACTTCTCTGTAATCGTGGAGTCAGCGTAAAGAAAACCAAGCCAATATGCTTTTTCTTCGGTATCTATTGTTTCAAAAAAATCAAAATCGAATTCGTACTTACGGTGACGAATCATATTTTCCTTTCCCTCAACTTCCAAGGAATACTGGATAGGAGACCTTTCTATATAGGTATGAATGATATACTCTGCAGTACTATGGCCAATGCCTTCCGCTTTCTCAATAGCTCTGAACGACATACCGCTCTGATACATTTTTATGACGCGCTCGTTGCGCGCAACCTTCTCCTTGTTCATGTGCAATTTAGACCTTTCCGGTTCGTACAGATTAAACTTCTTCAGTGTACGAGTGACGGTGTGACGTCCAATGGCTAGAGCCTTTGCGATCGCACCAATTAGATCGCCGTCTTGATAAAGCTTAATAATTTTTTCGTCTCGTATCTTCTTCTTGATAGCGGTTGGCGTCAACATAATAGGTTTCCCTCCTTTGTGTTTGTATTTTGAAAATTGCGTCAATAATATTTAGATTTTACAAAACCAAAAACTCTAACTCTATTATAAGCCTCATTGCCATTCATATGTCAAGTGTATTGTGCTTACTAAAGAGCCTTCGATAACTAACAGTATACCTATACAAAAGCCTGTCAGATTCCCCCCGTCAGGACCGTCTCCCTTTGCCGCTTAAATGAAATTGTGCTATAATGAATATATCCATGACAACAATACGAGAAGAGGCTATTGGCTGATTACTGAAGACTCTTTTCTGAGAAGCCGGAAAAAAGGAAAAGAGGAGAATTTTGCTTATGTCTTTCACCAAAAACACACTTAGAACATTTTTAATGATCGGGACCATATTGACAGGCTGCTTATTCGTAAACACCAATACAAGTTATGCGCAAGATATTTATTGCGGTACTCATAATGGATATGACTACTATGTAGACAGCAATGCCAAGTCTGGTACTAGGAGTGGGTTAAAATACATTGGAGTAAAACGCTCTGACGGCAGTTACTATACATATTGTTTTAGCCATTACAATAATGTTTGGAAATTCAATTATTCTAATGGAGGAAGCATATACAACTCTGTATTCAACGAATTCCAGCCTGTAAACCGCAACAAATTGGCTAACGATATTTTGTATACGCTTTTGCAAATTTGGTAAACATGAACATACAGAATGAAGTGAATATGTGATCCATGCGATTACCCGGAAGAGTCAAGCGGCTGGTTACCGAAGACTCTTCTTTTTTGTTGCACATATCCTTTTTTCGTGTTACAATATCTATACAAAGAAGAGAGCATACGCGCTTCGGCGCAGCACCGGGAAAGACGCTTTGGGTTTGGTCACCTGAAGCGTCTTTTTCTTTTGCACAAAAAACTCCCGATATTGCTATCGGGAGCTGTGGCTTAGACGCGAATGGTCAGTCCGGTCGTCCGCCAAAGGAATTATTTGCCGCGCTTGCGGAGCCAATCGTAGAGCCACGCTGCTACTAGACTACTCGCAATACCCACGATAAAAGAAGAGAACATATCTCGCACCTCCCTCCCGTGCCAGGATTAAACCTTGGTCACAGAGGTTCGCGGCAGATACTATTATATCATGCAATGGACGTTCCTGCCAAAAGATATGACGACGGCAATCAACATATTTCTGCAGCAGGCACTGATAAGGAAAGGACTGCTGTTCGAAATCAGCATAGGCGGCGCAGATCCGGTTCTGCTGCAGAAACTGTTGGAAGCAGATAACGACAAAGATATCCTTGGGCCTTTGTTATAGGCCGAGAACAGCGGCATACCTTGAGAATGAATACGCGCCTGCAGTTATCTCCTCAGAAACGGAAATGCTTTGTGTTATATTTTATTCAGGAGAAGACAATTCCGTAGTTGAGGAGGTGAAAAACCATGTACAAGAAGTTCCTTCTCCTGCTCGTATTTGTGACGGTCGTCGCTGTGCTGTTCTCCTATGGCTTTGTGGCTATCGACACTGACATTCTCTCCACCGCAACAGACGCAGTTGCAAAACTCTGATTACGAGCAGGACAAAAACAGAAGCAAGGGTGACATTTTCGTTGCCCCTTGCTTTTTCTCATGGGTATAATTGGCAGCATTGTTGAAAAGCTATGAGGTCGTCGGCTCCGCCTCCTCCAACCAAAGGTACAGGGCGTGCGTTGTTGTTCAGTTGCTGAACATTTTGGGGGCCTCTTTTGTTCAGTCACTGAACATGGCTTTAAAAGCCGCCGAGTCGCACCAGCACTGGCTTCATTGTGCTTTGGGGGCCGATTTTTGGCGTAGACTTTCTATATAAGATATAGAGCTAGAACCCCGGGGGTTCTCTGCAAAGGGGAACGGGCGCGCTTCGCGCTTTAACCAAAGGTAGAAGAAAAAGCATGCACCTGTTAACCTTTGGTTCGAAGGAGCGCAGCTCCTTCGTTTTTAAGAGGCTCGGCTGGTGAGGAAGGAAGAAGTTTTTCATGGAAGCTGCGAAGAGTCTTGTATATACTTATAGAAATTTACGCAAAATCAGCCGCCAAAAACCTCTATGAAGCTAGTAACTACGCGGATAGAAGGCTATTTCAGACATGTAAAGAATTCTTTACAAAAGTATATATAGAATGTTAAAGATTCTTTACATACTTTTATAGGCAGATAGGGTTGAAAACCTTTCTGGCAGAAGGTACAATGGCAGATAGATTGGAGGAGACATTAATGGATAAGCTGAACGGACACTTTGAAGACGGCAGGTACATGCTCGACATAGACGAAAGCAGCAGGGTACATGTTGCTGACAACATATTTGAACTAGTTGACGAAAAGAAGGACTTTTTGGTGCGCCTACTTGTTCCAATCTACCAAAGCATAGACCAGCGCAATCTCTTAACCAGAATGGATAAGCAGGAGGGATATATCGACGATCAAGAAGACCTTGCGCGACTCTTTGGCTTTAAGAACCCTTCAGCTGGTAACTGGAAGAGGTTCTTGAAGAACATACTGCAGAAGGATATCATTCGGGAGATACAGGTAGACGGTGAAACCCGTTATCTTCTGCATCCGCGCATAGCCCATAGAGGCAACTTCGACGAAGCATTCTGGAAGCAGCTGAACGAATAACCATAGCAAAAGAGCCGGCACATACCAGACTAAAGATACCGGCTTCATTTTTTCATATAATAGACTGAATGTTGTGACATATAAGCTGCTGGAAAGGCAGTCAACATGGAGAAAGCCGTCGTTGAAAAAATTTTTTTTGAGGCGAAAAATGGCTTTGTATAGCCTCCAAATCACTTTATCCACAGGTTAAGCGGGGATAAGTACCTTGCCAGCGTCATAACGTTTTGCTATAATGAACGTACAGACAACAAAAAAGCACTGAACAACACCGATACAATGAAGATTGCCGTCTTCAAGGTATCCCGCTCCGGAACCTTACCTTCCGAATTAGTTGTGCGCTCAATGCCTTTCTTATATGCTTTTTACATAGACTATTATAGCATATAAGAAAGGCGCGGACAAGCATAATTCGTCATATAATGAGACTTTCCGGAAAAAGTTCGGGAAGTCTTTTTTAGTGTCTCCGTGAATAAAAGAAACACAGCCGCGTAATATGGTTAGCAGAGGGGTAAGAAAAAGACTTCTCGGGACAACAAAAAACTAGCCACAGCAAAAGGAGAACACAGATTATGGCGATTACAACAAACTCTTATGAAGCAGGATCAAACATTGGACAGGTACGGTATACTGCAACGACGGACATGAACTACTGGGACGAAAAAAAAGGCAAGTACGCAATTTGGCTGAATCGCGGCGCACAGCGCTTGTGGGCTGACGTCGACTACATTGAATTAATGGACAACAATCTGCTGGACTGCGGCCGGTTGCTTGCAATTATGCATGCAATCAACAAGGACAACATGCTGACGAAATGGGATAAGAAGACTCGTCACAATGTCCCGCTCGCAAGCACGGCAGAACTCATGGAGTTGGTTCAGATCGGCAATCGCGGCACGTTCAGAAAGTTTTGGGACAGGATCGAAAAGAAGGATATCGTCAAAGAAATCAAGATCCCGTCGTTGACGGAAAAAGGGAAGAGTTATAGCCGGTACTATGTAAATCCGCTCCTGACGTTGGCCGATAAGGGCATTACAATCGCGAACTACTTATTGTTTAAGGAGTCACTCGATCCATTCCTGACAACGCTCGCAAAAGAAAATCTCATGGCGCTGGCTGACGCGGAATTTGGCACACAGAAAGAGGAAGAAGTGGCTCAGGAGGTAGCTCCGGATATGACTCTAGAGGTTGTTCAGGAAGAAGCCGAGGAAGCACCGGAAGAGCAACAGACGGACGAATTCAAGGAACATATCCTTCAGGACGTCATTTACGAAGGAAAGCAGCCGCAGTTCTATTCTATTGGCAAGTATGGTGCACAGCGCGCTGAATATACGGATAGCACGGATATGTATGTACAGTTCAACTGTCTTACCGGCATTGCGGGCAAAAACAGCCAGGCAAAGGCTGAGGAAGTCAACACTTACAACGTGTGGTTCGCAGATATCGACGCCGGCAAGGACGCTGACGGCCACTATCTGAGCGACGAGGAAGTTGCCAAGCGCAAGGCTCATATGCTGGATATCATTCATAAGCTGCCGCTCAGCACTTACATTAATGAAACGCGGAACGGCTTCCATGTGCTCTGGAAGACTTACGGCGTGAACAGCTTCGAGGAATGGAATAAGGTCCAGCAGAAGATTATGAGCGTCTTGGCTGTCACGGACAAGGGCGTCAAAGATCCAGGGCGTCTTCTGCGCGTCCCGAACTCCATGTGGAGCAAGGCCAACAATAAAGCCGCTGCTGGTATCAGCGCCTTCCGCTGCCGTTGTGCCGAGGCTCATGATCAGGCTTGGGATATCATGAGCATTATGTCTCAGCTTGACGCTTGCGAAACTGAAGTGCATGAACTCTGCGCAGCGTATATGAAAGAATTCGGGATCGAAGAAAAGAAGCCTGTAGCAAGCAATAAGGCCGCTACCACCCGCAAAGCAAGCAGCCAGCCGAGCGCAGTCGTCAACACACTTCGTACCATGGCTATCAGCAACCTCAACACAACTTCATTCGCCATTCCGGCCACAACAACTTATGTAGACAACGTTGCGTATGCCGTCAACCACAACGTTGACATGGCAGGTCTGCTCGACCTTAGCATTAGCAACGGCCAGAGCTTCTGCGACATTTTCCACGCCGAGAAACACCCCTCAGCCAACATTTATTCAAACACGGACGGCAGCCAGCAGTATGTATGTGCCAGCGGCCCTATGGCAGGCCGTTCACTCTCAAACATTGACTTGGTTATGGAACTGGCACACTGCGACGCGCGCAAAGCCATTCGCTTCCTCGCGCAGGTGGCGAATATCAAACAGCGCCGTGGCGCCAAGGTAGCATAAAACTTTTTCAAAACGATATAGTAAACAACATGAAACGTATAGCCGGCTCAATCTAATAGCTATCAGACCTATTAAACCTATTAGGTATTGAGACCGGCAAGGAGGAAATAGACATGACAACAGAAATCATTATTGCAGATATTCATATCAAAGCCGCACAGATTGAGTTGAATGAACTTATGGTACGACAGGCCAAAGAACTGGCTGCAGCAAAAGTAAAGGTTGCCCAGGCCCGCATTGCCAAACTGGACGCACAGCAGGCAGAACGTCCGGCTAAGGCCTTGCAGTATGAGCAGGCGAAGCAGAAGCAGCTTGACATTCAGGCCAAGGCCAAAGCCGCAGCTGACAAAAAAGAAGCAACAAAATCGGCGCAGAACGAGAAAATCAGTGCCCGCCTGCAGGATCTTTCGGCAAAAGTGCCCCAGGAAGAGCTGGCATCCGCCACGGTCAACGAGAACGAACAGATCAGCAAGCAGTTGCCGGCCGCGGAGCAGTACCGTCGCGACCTTTGTGACATTGTGTATGAACACAGTCTTGATCTGGAAATTCTTGACATGACGGTCAACGAATTCTATGACACTTATTACAATGAACTGTCGCGCAATCTTGACCAGCGCTGGAATGAAATGAGTGCAGACCTTATGGCGCCTAGCTTTGAATGCCCAATCGATATGGGTATCTATGAACCGTCGCGCGCCGGGCTGGAAACCTTTGCAGAACCATGGCTGGAAACTGTACTGGACAATGACCTTGCTGTACTCCATGCCAGCAATGGCGACATATTCGCCAGCAACGTCATTGCGTATATCAACGGCTACTGGCATAGCCTTGGTTGCCCTGACAGCGTTCCTGTACAGTGCGGTGGAATCTGGTATAACATTCGCGTTGCTCACCCCGCTAATGACCGGACGCACCATTGCGAGTTGTCATTCCTCGACACTGCCGGCCGCGAACACTGCATTGTCATGGAATATACGGCCAACAACGCTGAAATCGACGGGAGTTATGACGACGAAAGTTATGCAGTTTATGACAGCATTGTAAGCTGCGCCGCCTAATCAACCAAACACAATAGCGCAAGAAAGGCACTAGAGCGTCGGTATTCACCGAATCCCCAGTGCCTTTTTTATCATTCATTGAAGCCTTTATCAAAAACCTTGTCTGTGAATTTCATTCCGCCACTGGTTCGTTCAAACGAAACTTTGGCGGAGCCATTCAAATAAGGAACTGTCCAGAATACGGCAAGTTCCTGTACGTCAGGCAGGTCTTCATACGCCTTTGCTGCCATATCGGAGCTAAACATTTCCAGCATTTCCCTGGACATTTTGCCGCTGTTCTTGCGGTTCCATGTAAGTCGTACAAGGGCAACATAATCGCCGTCCTTCTCCGTCCCCAGATCTGGATTTAGCGTTATGCTGTCAATAGTTGTCTCGTCGTATCCCTTGACATACTCCCTGAGCTTATCTTCAATCTTGCCTTCTGGGGTATTCCTCCGGGCTTCGGCAGCAGCCCTGGCTTCTTCCTCCAAAGCCTTTTGTTCTTCAAGGGCCTTTTTATCGGCTTCTTCTTTGGCTTTCTTTTCGGCCAACTGTTGCTGCTTTTTCTGCTCCTGCACTTGACGCTGAGCTTCATTTGCGGCTTTCCGTTCTGGAGACTGCGTGGCGGCGGCACCAATCCCGCCAATAAGAAATACAACAACAGCAATGGCTAATCGCTTACTGTAAAACTTTTTGTCTCCGCCTTTTAGGACGCAGATTATCAACTTTACCAAGAAATAACCGCCAGCGACCATTGCCAGCAACACCAACAGACCAAAAAATGTATTCATTTAAAAAATCCTCCTCCAGTTCTCTAAACGCAGAACCCTGCAATATCATATATTCTGCTGTGAAAGTGTTTTCCCTTCCCAGCAGGGCCTCTTTTTATTATTTGAAATAATCTGAAAATTATTTCTTTTTATTTTCTTTGGGAATAGCCAGAAGCAATCCGAGTAATAAGTTTTTAGAACCACCTCGCAAGGGGCGGGCTAAAAGTTCATTACGAGCTGGCTTTCAGATAGCCAGAGAAAGTATAAAAGAGGTATATATAATGGGAACATTTCATAACGCAAACAGCAGAATCGGTAAGCTGGGCGAAGGAGCAGCAGCAGAGTATTTCATAAATGCTCTTGACGCCACCAAAGTCGAAGACCTCAGCAAAATCCCTGAGTGGCAGGCAGTTGACGTTGACATGCGCGTCACCCTTGCGACCGGCTTCCAGTTCCTTGCCGAGGTCAAAGCCGACAGCAAAGACTTCGGCTCAATCTTGGTTGAAATCGTCAGCAATGACACAAAGCCGCTTGACGATCCGAAACGCCTCGGCTGGATTTACAAGACCAAGGCCGATATCATTTATGTCTATAAATCCTGGACCATGAGTTTATACGCATTGAACCGCCGCCAGCTTCTTGAATTCGTCCAGAAAGTCGGCAGCAATTATCACTGGTGCTATGGTTACACCAACGACAAAAACGGCCGCCTCCTGTACCGTTCCAAAAATTTGATTATCCCACGCAAAGAACTGATTGACGCCGGCATTCTTCGCGAAGTTGCCATGCACACCACTGCGCCCATCCGTCAGAAGGACGGCGAGTATGTGGGTTTCGGTTCCTGGTATCGTTATAACCCCGGCTTTACCTGCAGCGAAAATGTATTCCGTGCCATTGCCCTGAGCACCAACAAAATTGTGCCGGCGGCGTGAATAAGAAAAACTGATCTCCGTAATATAGATAGTGTAGAACAAAAACAAAAACTTTTTCCTGGAGGAATCAAAAATGTACGAAAATCTTGACCTGAACAACGAGAACGACCTTTTCACCGCAGTCCTGGTGGCCCTGGACGAACACCGCTATGCTGACGCCGTTGAGCTTTCCACCACCTTCCTGAACGAAAGCGACAACATTGAACGGCGCCTGGCTATCTACCAGTTATATCAGTTAAGCCTTAAAGCATTAAAGAGAAAAAGCCATGACAAAGCCGCCAAAGAACTTGACGAAATCCTCGACGTTGCCTATGACGAGAACCATGACGTCTATGAGTTTGCTTTTACCCATACCTGTTAAACCTAATAGCTAATAGACCTAGTAGCTATTCACTCTATATATAAGGAAGGAAATGCATAATGACAACAACAACCTCAGCTCCTCAAAATCCCTCTTCAATACAGAACATGCTTGACCTTATCCAGCAGCAATCTGAACAGCTCGACGCTGAGATCCGGCGTCTTGCCGAAGTCGAAAACCGTCTGGCAGAAACCTGCAGACGTATCACCACCAACACCAACAATAAGGAGGACAAATAAAAATGTTCGTCGCAAAAACAACCGAAGGGAATAAACATAAGAATGGCCCCGTTTCCCAGCCACTATATAACCATTATGAATATGACCGCATAAATGACAGTGTTGACGTTCGTATCCGCGAAATTCAACACTTTGCCGAATTCCTTCACTCCACTGACATTTCTTCCCGCATAGTTGCGGACGAAATCGTTCAGATCCTGAAAAAAATTCCGCGCCTTGAAAGAGCGGCCATTTTCTTCCGCCATGGTCTTGACCTTAAATGGGAAGACGCGGCCAAAAAGCTCAACATGAGCCGCAGCTCTACCCAGCGCTTAACCAACAGCGCTTTGCAGCATTGCCGTGAAATTCTTGAACAACAGTTTAAAGAGCAACAACAGCAGAAGGAGAGAGAATAAAAAATGACCTGGTATAAAGACACTACTTCGTATTTTTACATGAATCGTAAAGTGCAGAGAGCAAAATCAGCTAACCATTATTCCGCCGCTGAAATAACTAAGCTGTTCAATTCCTGCACAAACGACTTCCAGCGCGACTTCCTGATTGACCGTTTGTATTTTCTTGACGGCTCGTCCCGCTACCCAGCAAAAGATCGAGGCATTATGACTGCCCGCCAAATGTTATCCGATCAGTATCTGGCCGAGAATTATTCCACTACCCTCGACAATTTCAAATAATTATCCACGCCCTCAAAAAACGAGGGCGTATTTCTTTTCTGGGCGTTTCGCGCTATCCCGACGTATTTCATATATTGAGAGTATTTATGTATTCCAACAGCAACACACAACACTTATATATATGCCGGCGCCCTAAACCTGTCTACTTTTGCTTAACCCTTGCCGGCTGAATCTACAACAAATCAAGAAGAAAGGAGCAATATACATGGCAGCACCATGGGCAAAGACCTTCTACAACAGCAAACAGTGGAGATACCTTGCAAGAGTATACCGCGAATCCCACTTCCATGTGTGTGAGCGGTGTGGAAAACCGGGAGCAAGAGAAGTCCACCACAAGATACACCTTACCCAACGTAATGTATCTGATCCAAATATAGCTCTTAATCCTGATAACCTCATACTCCTTTGCTATGACTGCCACAACGAAGAACACGAACGAATGAAGTATCGTAAGCCTGTCATTAGAACATATACCTATGACAGCCGAGGCAATATAGTATCCGTTACTGAGCCTGAAACATATCCCCCCCTACCCTAAGTCTTTTATTTATCTCCCAAGACCTGCGCGCCCCCTCGTTCGCGAAAAATCCTTAGTTTTCAGCATAGGGGGTACTTATAGAACAGCCTATAACTATAATTTTTTGTTATACCTCTCAGAAAGAAGTGATACCCATGACCACAGCAACAAGAAGAGCTGCGGCAACCCGTTACCAGCATAAACTAGAAAAGCTTTTCACCAATGCTCCTGAAACCAAGCGCGAAGCCGCCAATCTCCTCATTAAACGGGCAGCATTTTTGCTTGCCACTGAAGACGAGCTTCAGAGCCTCATGCAGCAAGAGGGGCCAATCGGCGTGTATGAGAACGGCAGTCAGAGCGGCGTTTGTATTTCCGCTTACCTGAAATCCTATACAATGGCTAACCAGCAGCTGCTGTCAACGATAAAGCAGCTCACCGTATTCCTGCCGGCTGACGACAGTGCTTCGCAGTCGGCCTTAAATAAGTTTTTTGCCGATCATAAATAAAGGAGAACGCTATTCATGACATTATCTGAACAGATTGCTTACGCCAAGAAGAATTTGCCGAATCTGTTGACCAACTACTTGCGCCAACAGGAAAACGAAGCCTATATGCGAGGTTATAAAGACGCCCTTCATTGCCAGCCGCCAGTCTATGACGACGACGACAACATGATCCATGCTTAATGTATTTTGAAAAAGGAGGAATTGCCACGAACTATATAGAGCAATATAACGACGAAATCCAGAGCGGGCGAATTCCTGCCTGCAAAAAACTTATAGCCGTTTACCAGCACGTTGTCAACAACATGCATAATCCTGACCTTCCTTATGAATATAACGACAAGCTTGCTCGTAGAGCGGTCGACTTCATAGAGCAGTTTTGTTACATTCCAAAGCACAGCCCCAGGACGTTAATGAAGTTGGAATTGTGGCAGCGGGCGTTTATAAGCTGTATTTTTGGCTTTGTCCGCAAAGATAACGGCGCCCGTCAGTATCAAGAAGCTGTGCTATATGTTGGCAGGAAGAATGCCAAGAGCTGCCTAGCAGCCGCTATAGCTGTTTATGTGTTACTGTCCGATAATGAACCGACGGCTGAGGCATATTGCGCCGCAACGACCAGACAGCAGGCTCAAATCCTTTGGAAATACGCCTGCGAGCTTGTGAAAAGCTCTCCTGATCTGCGCGGGTATTTTAAGAAGAAAGTAAATTCCCTTGAGATACCGTCCCTTGACGCTTCTTTTGTACCTCTGAGCAAAGACAGTGGCAGTCTAGACGGCCTGAGCCCCAGTCTTATCCTTATCGACGAGCTACACGCGATAAAAGACGTCAATATGTACGAAGTTTTACGCGGCGGAACGTATTCCAGACGCCAGCCGTTAACCATAATCTGTAGCACGGGTGGTTATATTGAGCCGAATTCTATCTTTGACCAGAAGTATGCCGAGTACCAGCAGATTATTGACGGATATAAAAGTGGCGAATATGTCGACGAAACCACGCTCCCGATTTTATACGAGTTAGACGATAAGAGCGAAATGAACGACGAAAAAGCATGGCTGAAAGCAAATCCGAACTTGGGCGTGTCAAAGAGTATTGAAATCCTGCGTCAGGAAGTGAATAGAGCTTCCTTGTCAGATAGAGCCTGGGCAGATCTGGCATGTAAGCAATTTAATGTTCGTCAGAGTAGCAGAGAGGCTTTTTTCCAGCCTAATGACGTCATTCAATGCAAATGCGAAAAGCTGGATTATGCTTCTTTGGACGGTTGCAGCTATATCTGCGGAATCGATTTAGGCACCACAACCGACCTGACCTGCGCTACGGCAATCGTCAAGCAGCCAGGAGACGACGTCTTAAAGGTGCTTCAAATGTACTGGATACCCGAAAGCACTATCGAAGAACACGAGGAACAAGACAAGGCGCCTTATTCAACTTGGATTAGCAATGGTTATATGAGGACCGTTGAAGGCAGCATTATTGACACAGACGTTGTTTTGGCCTGGTTCCGTGAAATCGAGCAAAAACATGGCTTATATATGTATAAGTGCGGCTATGACCAGTACCACGCCACCTACCTTGCCAAAACCCTGCGCGAGAGTTATGGCAATGACATGATAGAAGCCGTGGGCCAGACTTTCAAAGCTCTTTCTGCACCAATGTATGCTTCCAGGGCCATGTTCAAGGACAAGAAAATTCTTTTCGACAATCCTGTTTTCACTTGGAATCTGCTGAATACCCAAGTGCAGTACGACCAAAGCGGCAACGTAAAACCATTCAAAAACAGAAACCTGCATGTCAGGATTGACGGCTATAGCTCTTTTCTATCCGCCTTTGCCGTATACCAGAGCGTAAAAGACGACCTGGCGTAAGGTTTGGGCGTTTTGCGGCACCTCGACGTATTATATATATTGAATGAAAACGTTAATTAAAAAAATAAGGAAAGGAGGAAAAACCTTTTCTATATGAATATCACAAAAGAATTACGTTCAACATATAACCGCATTTTTCACCACGACGACGAACCTCCAGAAGTTGTGCAGAATACGCAGCGTCTCCAGTTCTTAAATGACTGGCAAAATGTGTTCAGCATGCGCAGCGACTATTCCAACGACATTGTTGTTCAGAGCTGTGTCCGCACAATCGCGCGCCATATCAGCAAACTGCGGGCCAATCATGTTGTCCTTACCGATAACACTAAAAAGCCGGCCGACGACGATAATCTGCGTTATATGCTACAAGTTGCACCTAATCCTTATATGACTGTGTCTGACTTCCAATATCGTATGTGTATCAACGCATTGACCACAAACAATGCTTATGCCGTCATTGTTCGTGACGACCGCGGCAAGCCTGTTGAGCTGTGGCCGATTGAGGGCCAGGAAGTTGAAGTCAGAGAGGTTGAAAACGAGCCATACCTGACGTTCAGGTTCAGCACCGGCAAAAAGAAAACTGTTGCTTATTCTGACCTCCTCCATATCCGCTATAACTTCGCGAGTGGCGAACTGATAGCCAAGAGCAATGACAACCTTACCGAGAACCTGCGTCTATTGGATACTTTGCAGCAGAGTTTTAGGAATTCGGCCGTCAACAGCGGGAAAATCCGTGGCGTCGCTTCAATCGCAGGCCAGATTGGCTCTGACCAGTGGGCAAAGAAGTCTGAAGCGCTGAATGCACAGCTTCAAAATGCTTCAAGTGGCGGCATTGTGGCCACGGACGGAACCATTACTTTTACACCGTATAATGGAGCGCCCATTCCGGCAGACCATAGCCAGCTGGACTATCTTCGGCAGAATATCTACCGTTTGTACGGCGTATCGGACGCCATAGTCAGTGGGAAGTACAACGAGGCTGACTGGACTGCTTTCATGGAAAGCGTGCTGGAGCCTTTAGCACTGCAAATGAGTCAAGAGTACAGCAGAAAGCTATTCAGCCGTAAAGAGCAGTTGCAGGGCAATCAGATTGTCTTTGACATGAACCGCCTTGCCTACTGCGACACCCGCACAAAAACAGAGCTTATCCGCCAGTTGCGGCCATTGGGTATCCTGACGACGAATCAATGTTTGGAAATCATGGATTTACCGCCTGTTGAGAACGGCGGCGACGACCGCGTACAGACTCTGAATGTGGCCAACACAAATATCGTTAGCAACTATCAGTTGCAGAACAGCTCCGGCCGTGGCCCTGGACGCCCCGCAAATCCACCACAGCCTGATAGAGAGGAGGGAAAAGATAATGGATAAATCCGAATACCGCAGCACCTCCGCCTCTAGTATTGAATCTGCAGATAAAAAGCTGACTGTCCATGGCTATGCCGCAGTCTTTAACAGTCCCAGCGTTGCAATGCCGGCCGCAGCTTATGACTATGAAATCCTTGAGCAAACAGCCTTTGACCATTGTGACATGAGCCGCTGCGTTTTCCGTTATAACCACGACGACAGCCATGAGCTGCTGGCAAGAACCTCGAACAACACCCTGCAGCTTAGTGTTGACGAAAAAGGCTTAAAAGTTGTAGCAGAATTCGCTGACACGCAGGCCGGTAACGACCTCTATAAGCTTATCCAGCGCCGCGACGTGTCAGCTATGAGCTTTGGTTTTATCGTCAGGAAGGACTATATTGAGCACCGTGTTCGCCATATAACTGACATTGCTCGTTTGATTGACGTATCTGCCGTTGACGATCCTGCATATCAGTCCACTTCCATTGACGTTGTTCAGCGCAGTATAAAAGCTGCCGAAGAAGCTGAACGCCGTCAATGGAAGGACGAAACATTGCGCCAGCGCATGTATATTCAGTCTTTATACTAATCTACCTAATAGCTATTAGACCTATTAGCTATTAGGAATAAAAGGAGAATACAATGGATAGAATTCACGAAATCGAAGTCCGCATGGCTGCCATTGTCGAGGCCTCCAAAGAGGCCGAAGGCGAAGAACTAAAAGCGCTGGCGGACGAGGCTGACAAGTTGACAGCCGAAAAAGAAGAGCTGCGCAAGGCTGCTGAAGAGGCAGAACAGCGCAAAGCTATTGCTGAAAAGTTAAACGCTGGCGAAATTGCTGGCAACCACATTGACATTGCAAAGGAGAACAAAAAAATGGATATCAATTCTACCGAATACCGTTCCGCATTTAAGGATTATGTTGAAACTGGCGTTATGAACGAGGAGTTCCGCGCAGTTGCTATGACGGCACAGAATTCCGCAGTAATCCCGCCGACCGTCATGAATCAGATTGTTGAGAAAATGACAAAAGAAGGTTCTGTACTTAGTTTGGTGCGTCGTATTGCGTTCCCGGCTGGTGCGGCAATTCCAAAGTCTGAACTGGCAGCAACGGCAAACTGGATTGCAGAAGGTGCTGAAATCAAAGCAGACGGCAAGGGAACGACGCAGGTAACGTTTGCAGCATTCCCGCTCGCGGCTGCTATCGGCGTATCCTTCAAGTTACATGTTCAGTCTCTCAGCGCCTTTGAAAATAGCGTTGTGGAGAATGTGTCTCGCGCAATGGTCCGCGCTCTTGAATCCGCTATCATTTCTGGTGACGGCAACGGTAAGCCGCAGGGCATTGTAACGGCGAGTGTTCCTGCAAACCGTATCGTAGAAATCAAGCAGCCGAAATACACTGACCTCATTGCAATGCTCAAGGCAGTACCTGCTGCTTACAAAGCTGGTTCTGTTATCGTCATGAATGAGAATACATACCTTGACTTTGAAGGCATGGTTGACAACAATGGACAGCCGATTGCTCGTACGAACTATGGCCTGAACGGCGCAGAGAATTTTGTACTCAAAGGCAAGAAAGTTGTGACGACCGACTTCCTGCCGAGCCTTGACGAAGCTGGCGCAGGTGACGTCGTTGCGTTTGTTTACAACCTTGACAACTACGTCCTGAATACGGCTTATGACATGGATCTGCAGGTATATCAGGACAACCCGACTCGCAATAAGGTATTCCAGAGCTACATGCTTGTTGACGGTAAGCCGGTAGACACAGAAGGCTTAGTGCTGGTTAAGAAAGCCGCTTCCGCTAAAGCCTAAGAATTGTTGAAAACACCGATACCGCTGGCCATGTTTGAGCCAGCCGGTCGGTATTATCCATTGAGTTTTAAAGAAAGGAGCTTCGGGCATTGGACGAGTTAGCACAAATCAAGTCGTACCTGCGAATTGACGAAGACCTTGTTGAAGACGACGAGCTCCTCAAGGCTTTAGTCGAGGCAGGCAAGCGCTACATTACTACAGCGACCGGCAAAGCATATAAAGATAACGACGCCGTTATGCGGCTTTGCCTGACGTTGTTCGTAGCGCACCAGTATAATGACCGTACCATGGTTAGCAAAAACAACGTGCAGGAATATAGCCATTCGTTGTCTGACATTCTGAAGCACATTGAATCCTCTGACGACTATGAGAAGGTGGCCAAATGATACTGAATCCTGGCTTACTGAATAAGAAAGTTGACGTTTGGGGCGCCAAATCTGCTGAAAAAGGCGGTTTTGACAGCACAAAGCCTGTCAAACTGTATTCGCGCATATCGGCCGCAATCCAGCCGGTGCGTGGCAGTCAGTTCTTTATTAGCCAGCTCACCGCCAACAAAGAAAACGTCAAGATTACAATCCGCTACCGCAGGGGCATTACAGAAAGCTGTACTGTTACCTATCATAACCATGTATATGACGTTCAGAGCATTGTCGATCCAGACATGGCTCATGAGTCGCTTGAGTTGTACTGTGTTGAGCAGGTGGTCGGCAATACTCCCGCAGAAACGCCTCAGCAGAAGATAGACGAAGGAGGCTGGGAGCCTTGAGCGACGACGGAATTGAATTCGCGAATCTTGACCAGTTCCTGCAGAACATTGAATATGCTGCAAATCAGGCGCCAGCAACTGCCGAAAAATACCTGAAAAAAGCGGGCAATAAGCTCCGAAAGGCCGCAAAGGACGCCAGCCCTGAAAGCCATGACCAGAAAAAGAAGTCAAAGCACCTCAAAAACCGCTGGTCTGGAAAAATAAAAGGCATGTTTGGCCATGACCTTGAATATGACCTGCGATCCAAAGCGCCGCATTACCACCTCGTCGAGCGAGGGCATGCAAAAGTGACGCCAAACGGCAGAGTTGTTGGCTTTACGCCTGGTACACACTTCTTTGAAAAAGCAGTCCAACAGTTCCAGAGCTCTGGAGAAGTAGATAAACAGCTCGAAAAGTTCTTCGAGGAATTCAAGAATCAGGTAGAAGGAGGGCACTAAATGCTAAAACAATCCGACATACTCAAAGCGGTTCGTGCAGAGCTTAAGCGCCATTATCCGTCTACCCCTGTTTATCTGAACGAAGCTACTGAAGGCGCCGCTATCCCGGCGTTTGTCATTGAACTGGTAACCACAGCCAGTCCGGACGGCTGCAGGACACTGAATATCTGCACCCTGCATATCAACTACATTGACCAGCCGCGAAAACAGAACGCTCTGGCCCTGTATGATATCCGCGACCAGATAAATGCGTCTTTTGCTCATGGCTTTCAGGTAGCTGACCGCTATATCCATGTTTCTTCTGTAGCGTCCAGTATAACAACGGACGAAGCTAACATGGTACAGACCGATATACCATTCCAGTATTATGACGCACCAGAAGAACAGCAACCTGAATGGTTGATTGAGCATATTTATAACAATATTCATTCATGAAGGAGAGAACTAACATATGAAAATGCCTTCTGTTATTGTAACGTTCAAAGAGTTGGGCATTGCCGCCATTGAACGTTCCCAGCATGGTACTATTGCCATGGTTCTGCCTAATGATCCAGAAATCGACGGAAAAGTTATCTATACTGTAGACGACATTCCTGAAAAAGCTTTGGATTATTCCAAGGAACAAATTAAACTGGCTCTGATTGGCTACCAGACCACCCCGCGTTCTATTCGCCTGTTCAACATTGCTCCAACTGTAACCACCGTTGAGCAGCCGGTACTGGACGAAAACGGAGAGCCCAAGAAGGACGAAGAAGGAAATCCGCTGACGACCACAACCAGCGTTACCTCTTATGACTATACGCAGGTTGAACGCCGCCTTGAATCCGCACAGTTTGACTGGTTGGTTGTCCCTGGCATTGCGCCGGAAAAAGTCCAGGAAATCGCAACGTGGATAAAGGGTATGCGCACCAATAAGGACCGCATGGTGAAGGCAGTTCTTCCGCATTGCGCTGCTGACCATGAAAGCGTTGTCAACTTCACAAACGACGTCATTAAGACGAAGGACGGCAAGAATTACAGCACAGCAGATTATTGCGCACGCATTGCTGGCATTATTTGCGGCACCCCTGCAACCATTTCCTGCACTTATGCTCCGCTGCCGGAAGTTATTGAGTGCGACCAGTTCACCAAGGAGGAAATGGACAATAAAGTTGACCAGGGCGAGCTGTTCTTCTACGGCGACGGCCGCAAAGTCAAGATTGCACGCGGTATCAATTCGTTCGTAACGACCGTGCAGGGAAAAGGCGAGGATTATCGCAAGATTAAGCTCGTTGACCTCCTGGATATGATCCACGACGATATCGTAAAAACTGGCCACGATAGCTATGTTGGTAAGTACGCAAACAGCCTCGACAACCGCATGCTGCTTGTAACCGCAATCAATGGCTATTTTCACCAGCTTGAAACTGAAGGCCTGCTGGAACGTAACCAGAACAATGCCAACATTGACATTGAGGCCGTTCGTAACTGGCGCGAATCCAACGGCCTGAACACTCGTGCAGAGCTTATGGCTATGAAAGATCAGGACATTGCAGCACTCAACATTCACGACAACGTCTTTATCAAAGCAGAGCTTTCGCCATTGGACGCTATCGAAAATATTACGGTCAACTGCAATATTCAGTAATTTGGCTGCGACATTGTCTTAGGCAATGTTTTCAAAAGCTAGTGAATATCTACCTAGTAGCTATCAGACCTATTAAGTTAATAGCCTATTAGGTAGATACAATACCTAGCATATACAGCATTAACTCTCTACTATATATAGGAGTGAACAACAATATGGAAAATATGGAATCCAAAAGAGTCTTCTACGGCACTTATGGCCAAATGTGGCTCGACGGCGAGCTGCTTGGTGAAGTTGAAGAGCTGAAAGCTACCGTAAAACTCGACAAGATTGAAGTAAAAATGTCCCGCCACTTGGGCAAATGTTATAAGTCTGTTGGCTGGACTGGCTCTGGCTCATTCAAACTGCATAAGGTATCCAGCTTCATGATTGAAAAGCTTGCCCCTCATATGAAGGAAGGTAAGCAGGTTCTCGTTACTATCGTCAGCAAAATGTCCGATCCTGACGCCATTGGGACGGAGCGTGTAGTTCTTCGTAACTGCCAAATTGATAGTGTCGACCTCATTAACTGGAAACTGGGTGCACTGTCCGAGGAAAGCTATAACTTCACCTTTGAAGACTACGACATTCTCGAAAGCGCAGACGCTTAACTGAAAAACGGAAAAGGGCCGGGCTCTTCCGGCCTCCTAATTACTTCTTTTTGACTATTTCTGAAAGGACTTGAAAACATTATGTCTACAATGATTGACAAATTGCTCGCAGCAGACGCAAAGAAAATTACCGAACTCCAGACTCGCAAATACGAGGTAAAACGCCTGACAGAGGCGCTGGGAGAAAAGTTTGAGCTGACGCTTCGGGCTATTCCCGCACAGCGCTATGCAGAAATCCAGAGTGACGCCGTGGATATGAAAGGCGGCAAAATCGGCAACGTTGACCTGTACAAAATGCAGATTGAAACCTTGGCTGCTGGCATTATTGATCCAGATATCAAGAATAAAGAACTGCTCAAACACTTCGGCGCAGTAACCCCGCATGACCTGATTGCTACACTGCTTAATCCGGCTGAGATTACCGAAGCAGCAGGCGTGGTTAGCGAGCTCTGCGGTTTCAAGGCCCAGAAAGACGTTGACGAAGAAGTAAAAAACTGATTGAAGGAGACGGGACGACGCAGCTGGAATACTACGCATTCCGTCTCCATAACATTATGCCTGGTGAGTTCTACCGCATGGGTATGGGGGAGCGGCAGGTTACGCTTGCCTTTATGAAATACGAGCTACAACAACGCCAGGAAGAATATGAAAAACAACAACGGGAGGCGCAGCAATAATTGGCAACAGTAATCGACGCTGTACTGCGTCTGCGTGACCAAATGTCTGCACAGCTTGAGCATGTACGAAACGAGCTGCAGCAGACCGAACGAGTAACACAACGAATGAGCCGTTCTGTTCGCAGTGTTGGCTCTTCATTGAAGAGTATGGGCGAAACCCTTGCTCCGATTGGCGCCGCAGCTGTAGCCGCAGGCACTGGTGCAGCCATGGCATTCAGCCAGTTTGAGGACGGCGCCGCAAAAGTACAGGCCAAGTTAGACCAGACCGATTGGGGCAAAATGCCTGAACTGAAAAAGCAGGCATTGGAACTTTCAAAAGAATACCGACAAAGCGCAACGGAAATCGAAAAGATCCAGGAAGGGTTGGCTTCAGCCGGCCTTAGCGCGAATGATACATTGACAGCCACCGAAGGTGTACTACAAGGCGTTGACGCCAGTGGAGCTCAGGCAGAAGTTGTTGTTTCGCTCGCAACCAACACCTTAATGGCTTTTGGTTTGCAAGCCAAGGACCTTGGCGGCGTTATGGATCAGTTAGTCGTGACCGCCAATGCGACGGACACGTCCATGGACCTTATGGCAGAAACTTTGAAATACTGCTCGTCAGCTGCGCATATGGCGGGTGTTGATCTTTCAGAAGTCAACACGGCGGCAGGTTTATTGGCAAATGTTGGTCAGACGGGGAGTCAGGCAGGCACAGGCATTAAAGATATGCTGACACGCTTGCAGCTGCCAGCACACATTGAAGAGCTGAAACAGCTGGGTGTCAATGTAATCGACAATAACGGCAAATTCGTTGGTTTGCGCAACACAATAGCGCAGTTAGCTCCAGTATTCAACAAAATGACTGACTCTGAAAAAGCGGCGGCGGCCCATAGTATATTCGGGGACGTGGCTAGTCCGGCTGCCATTGCGCTGTTACAACAGGGTGTAGATAAATTCGACCAGTTGCATAATCAGATAAAGAATTCGTCAGGAGCTGCCGAAAAAGCTGCTGAAGTCCTGAATAACACTTTGGCAGCAAAGCTCGACAAGCTGAAGAATAACGCGTTTGCTGCAGGCGTTGCCCTTGGTGAACAGCTGGCGCCATATATTGAGCAGGCAGCTGCTTTCCTTGGCAATCTCGCAAAATCTCTCAGCGCACTGACTCCAGAGCAAACAAAACTGATTATTGTCATTGCAGGCATTATAACGGCTATCAGCGGACTGCTGGTGGTTGGTGGTTCAGCCATTATCTTCTTCAGCTCTTTTGTTTCCAGTGTCACTGCACTGGCAGCAGCTGTTGCGGCAGCTGGCGGACCTTTAGCGTTCATTACAACAGGCCTTGCCGCGTTCAAAGGTGCCATTATAGGCGTAGGCAGGGCGCTCATGACATTATTCATGAATCCTGTTGCGGCAGCCATTGCGGCAGTCATGCTCTTCGCTTTTGCTGCATATGAGGTATATACCCATTGGGACGGAATAAAGGAATATTTCAGTGGCCTTTGGGAAGGCATAAAAGCCGGCGTCATGAATAATGTTGAATACATTAGCAACTGCTGGGAATCCATAAAAAGCAGCGTTGCGAACAACATTGCTTATCTTGGCAACTGCTGGAACAGTGTAAAACAGGGTGCGTTCGACGCATGGAACGGAATCAAAGCCGCAGCAATTCAGGCTATTACGGCTATTGTTGGTGAAGACCGGCTGAAAAAACTGATTACCAACTGGAACGCTCTTAAAAAGGCGGTTACGGAATTAGTTACTGAAATCCGGAACGAAGTAAGCCAAAAGTTCAATGCGCTTGTTGGCGCTATAGCAGAGCCTGTCAGCAAGGCAGCTAAAGAAGTATCGGAACGCTTCAACAGTATAAAAAAGGCTGTATCCGATTGGGCTGGCGGCGTATATAAAGCGGTATCGGAGGCTTTTTCGAAAGCAAAAGGATCTGCCAATAACGAGTTGGCGTATATAGGCAAGGTCGTTACAAAGGTATTCCAGAGTATAGTTTCCTTCCTGAAGAGCACCGGTTCAGCGGTTTTGAATGCCATAACGACACCATACAAAGTGGCATTCACTATCCTCAAAGGTTTATTCTCCGCATGGCTTGGAACGGTCGTCGCAGTATTCACGACTATTGTTAGAACGGGCGTGGATATCCTCAGCGACCTTCTTGCTTTCCTGACTAACGTCTTTACTGGTAACTGGGCTGCAGCCTGGGAAGCTGTTAGCAATATCTTCAGCGACGTCTTCCACGGCATTGAAGAAGTTTGCACTGACGTCATGAATGGTATCAAGGCTGCTATAAATGCCGTTATCGACGGTATCAACAGTATCTCGGTGGATATCCCTGACTGGGTTCCTCAGTTCGGCGGGCAGCATTTTTCCGTCAATGTCCCACACCTCTATACAGGTACGGAAAACTGGCCCGGCGGCGTGGCCATGATACATGATAAAGGTGCTGAAATCGTCGACCTTCCGCAGGGAACGCGGGTAATTCCGCACGACCAGTCTATGCAGATTATGTATCAAAACGGTATGGCAGACGCTTTAAATAAAGCAGTTAAGCCGCTCCGTAACATTGGCAGCCATATTGTCAATGTGGTTACGACGAAAAATACAATGTCGAAGATACTGCAGGATAATCATTCAGAGCCGGTGATTACAAATAACTCTGCAGATAACCGTCAATTTATATCAAATACAACTGCTATGACTCAACAGCTGCCGCAGCAAGAATCCAACAATGTCAACATTACCATTCCGAAACTGGCAGACTCCATTGTCGTCAGGGAAGAATCAGACATTGACCGTATCGCAAACGAGCTGGTATTCAAACTGAAGAGTCACGCAATCAATTCCATGGGAGGAGCGCTCGTATGAGCCTCCTCTTTTTAACTATAGGAGGTTTTCTCTATGAGTCTATTCGGTAATGTGCTTGGAGGCCTGGCAAAGAAAGCCGCCAGCAAAGCACTTTCTGATTTTCTGGGCGCAGGTTCGGACGCACTGATAACACTTGGCTGTAATGGTTCAACGCTAGTCTTGCCAGTTGATCCTGAAGTGTTTATGTGCCGGGTTGCGCAGAAAAACAGCATTATCAACATAAATAACAGCGGCGAATATAACATGATTGGCAAAACAGGACTGAAAGAAATCAGTATCAGTTCCTTTTTCCCTGCTCAGGATTATCAGTTCAACAATCCTGGCGCCTCCACAGATCCTTATTCATATGTCAACCAGATTGAGGGGTGGCGCACAAGCGGGAATATCTGCCAGATAAATGTATCAGGCACCCCTATCCAGTTTAACTGCCTGATTGAGTCTTTTGGCTATGGTGAAAGAGACGGATCGGGCGACGTGTATTACTCCCTGCAACTGAAGGAGTACCGTGAAATAGAACCGTCGAAAGGCACCGACGCTTTGACCGGTCTTAAGAAGAAGCCAAAGATATCCTTCCTGCAGAGGGCCGGCGCAAACTTTGCAAAAGCCGTAATCCAAGGCAAAAGCCCCATGAAAGCACTGACTGGCGCAATAAGCGCAGGAGGACTTACGGGAAAGCAGGCCGGATACCTAAAAGCATTTGAGGCTGTTACGAAAAAAGGCGGCGTAAAAGCGGGCGACATTATCGACTGTGCTTCCGGCTACATAAAAGTCAACGGTAAATCCATTGGAAAGGGGTAAGTATAATTGTTTAAACTCATGAATAAAACGACAGGAATTGATCTTTCCCCTTATGTTATCAGCTATGACTGGAGCGGCAGTTTAGAACAGGCTGGCAGGAAGCTGTCGTTTTCCATAGCGTATACCACAACAGATAAGCAATGGCAGAACGTTAAAATTGACCTGGGTGACAAAGTGGAATTCAGTTATAGTCCAGACAATGCGCCAGGAACAGAATTCAAGCTGTTTGCCGGCAGAGTATTCATGCAGGACCGTAAGAGCCGTTCTACCTCCATGGAATTCGTAGCCTATGACAATCTGATTTATCTCAGCAAAAGCCATATGACCTGCAAGTTTGACCACCCTGTCCGGGACATTATAACCAGTGTCTGCAATAACCTGGGCGTTACTCCTGGGGACTTATCCTGCAAAGACCTCGACCAGAAATACAAGGAAATTGAGGACAATAAGGCCGGGAGTGAGATTATAGCCGACGCGTTGAAATCCGTTACAGCTACAACCCATAAAAGATATCATGTCTTCATGCATGTCGACCAAAAGACCGGCGAACAAAAACTGGACGTCGTTGCAGCTGGCAACGTAATAGAAGACTTTGTTCTTAACGACGCCCATAATGTCACGAGTGCCAGCCATTCCGCCAGCATTGAGGATATGTGCAATCAGGTCCTGATAGTCGACAAGGACGGCAATGATACCCATGCCAGCGTAAAAAATGAAGCCGATATAAAGAAGTATGGACTGCTTCAGCAGGTGTACAAGGTAGACGACAAGGTTGCTACACAGCAGGGTGCCGCAGCATTGCTTAAAAAGGTGTCGGAGCATAGTTCATTGGAAGCTGTTGGCAATATACAGTGCATTTCCGGCTATTCCGTCACTGTACAGGAGGAACAGATTAAGGGAACTTTCCTGATAACGTCCGACAGCCACAAAATCCAGAACAATGTTCACACTATGAGTCTGACGCTTGACTATCTGGAGCCTACCAACGCAGCTGCTACCGCTACAGTAGACGGGAATATGAATACAACTAACAATACTGGAATGAACAACATTCAGGCTGGTATTGAGGCTGGATACCAAGCCTGGGCAGGCAAAACCATGGACAATGGTACGGCAGGCTGCGCCGAAGCGGTTGGCAAGGTTGGCAGCTGGTATTCGCCGTTTTTGAAAAAAGAGTGCCAGAACGGAGTATGTTATGTTCCAACTATGGTCAAAGACGCTGGCGCAAACTGTATCCCGTTTGACTGCTCAAAGGTTGAAGCCGGGGACGTTATTGTATACGGTGACGACGACCATGTTGTTATTGCAGCTGGTCCTGACGGAAGTTATGTCGGCAATTCCAGCAGCCAGAACTGTGTAGTTAAAGGCGGATCGTTCTATGAAATGGGTGGCCTTTACCCGACTAAGATAATTAAAACCAGCCATATGTAAGCATTGGGCGTTACGACAGGCGCCGACGTATTATATATATTGAGACTACGAGTTATGAAAGGAGGACGTCAATGCACGAAAATCCATACGACACAATACTTGGACTTATGACGAATGCGGCACAATGCAATCAGTCTCCAGGTATTGAAATTGGCACAATTCTTGCTTCTCCTCCGAATATAAAAGTGTCCTATAAGGGCATAATTCTTGAATCCGAAGAGCTATATATTTCAGAATATCTGCTGACCGATTATATGAGAACAGCAAAAGGGCATATAGTAAGCGCCACGCAAAACCGTGGAGGCGGCGGTGGTTATGCAGAATATGAAAGCCATAACCATGACATTGACAACGACTACACTGATACGGTCATTACGACGGACACATTGAAGCCTGGCGACAAAGTAAGCATTATGCCATTTCGTCCGGAAGGCGGCTCTCAACAGTATATTATTCTCGACAAAATAGTTCGGCCGGACAGGAGGAAGTTTTAATGAGCAATCCATTTGTTGCAGGAATACAACCCGCAAAAATAGATAGTACGCAAGATAACCTGCCACTGCTGCAGGAATTCGCCTGGGATATGGAGCATGACACATTTTGTTATGACAGCCGTGGCCGCCATTATATTGTCACAGAAAATGAGGCGCTGAAAATCTGGATATATAAGTGCCTTAAAACAGAAAGATACCGTTATGAAGCTTACCGCCACGGCATTTATGACGCAGACGGTGACTACGGTATTGAACTAGAAGAATATATCGGCACACACCCGAATAACGAGAAAACTGCTGCTGAAATCTGCCAGATTATCCGCGAATCCTTAGCTATTAATCCATATATTGTAAAGATAAATTCTATAGACATTACAGAACGCAAGGGTGACAAACTTGCTCTGCTTATCAATCTTACGTCAATTTATGGCGAGCTTATTCAGGAGGTGAAAATATAACATGAGTTTTAAAATGCAGGAAAAAGACCAAATTCAGAAACGTATGGTCAAAGAACTGGAAAAGGTCAACGATAAGGCTACTATGGAAGGTGCTTTTGGCCGCGACGTTATAAACGCTTCTTCTGTTGAGTTTACCAACGCTTATGCTGAAATGAGCCTTATGTTGCAGGCTGCATTTGCTGACACTTCCTGGGGCAACTACCTGACCATGATAGCCGCTCAGTTTGGGGTAATCCGTAAGCTACCGACGCAGGCAGTTGGTGCGGTTACAATCCAAGGGCAGGCAAATAGTTATGTCCCTGTCCGCACCATTTTCGACACAAAAGACGGCAGTGTTCAATATGAAACGCGCCAGGCTGTAACACTTGACGCAAAAGGGACTGCTACAGTTGCGGTTGACTGCCGCGTTCCTGGCGAAATTGGAAACGTTGCGGCTGGAGCTATCTGTCATATTCCTTTCAGTATTCCTGGTATCCAATCAGTCAAAAACGAAAACGCTACCCATGACGGATATGCGGGTGAAAATGACGAACAGCTGTTAAAACGTTATCTGGAGTTTGTTCGGAAGCCGAGCACCAGCGGAAACGCTAATCATTATAGGCGCTGGGCTTTAGAGACTGCTGGCGTAGGTGACGTAAAAGTCGTCCCGCTCGCTTATGGGCCTGGCAGCGTAAAGGTCATTATTGTAGATCCGCAAAAGAATGCAGCCAGCGCAGACTTGCTGAAAAAATGCAAGGAACATATTGAACAGGAGCGTCCGGTCGGCGCTTCAGTCACTGTTACAACTCCTTCCTATTTTGTTATCAATGTATCGGTTACGGTTGATCCGGCCAATGCCAATGACGACTATAAAACGGCTATAAAGAACGCTATCAATAAGTATTTTGTCGAGCAGAGTTTTCAGAGCGACCATGTAAGTATTGCGCAGGTTGGCGCCGCCATGCTGAACACTGGTATGGTGCTTGACTATTCCGGGCTTACGCTGAACGGAAAAGCGGAAAACATTACACTGACAGTCGACCAGCTGCCGAGACTGGGAACATTGGAGGTTAAGGCCAGAACATGAGTAAGGAGCAAGAAATAGAAGAAACAAAACTCCGCAAAGTACACAATCTCGGCGCCGAATTTATTCGCCAGGGAAGGGTGGATATCAGCGAATATCTTCCCAGTTTCCTGCAGAAAGACGAAGAATTCAAAGCAACATGTGACGCAGAAAGCTTTGAACATGAAAAGGTACTAGCCGGCATAAAAGACGTTTTCAATCAGCTGTTTGTTGAGACGGCAACTTGGGGACTAACTATGTACGAACGAATCCTCGATCTTCACCCAGCTCCGGACGCAACATATGAGTACCGGCGCGCGCAAATTCTTATCCATATGCAGGCAGCAAAAGTCAGTACCGTTGAGGTTATGAACGCCATTGTAAATACATATGGCAGCGGATACATTGTCGAGCAATCTGAACGGTATTATTTTGAGGTTTTCTGCTCCTGCAACGATAAAGCGGCACTCAAAGCAATGAAAGAAGACATTTTAACGTATAAGCCCGCTCATTTGGGAATTTCCATTTATTTAGGCTATTCCTGGGACGGGCAGATAACATTCGACGGTACATACTCATTCGATACAACGCAAAAAGACTGGAGTGACGAAGTTTAATGAGTACAACGGTAAACAAAAAATGGGAATCCACATTCCCGACCACTATTGGAAATCAGACGCGGCCGGATAAAGGCGTTGACGACACTCTGTCTTTTGAGACTGGCGCATTTCCGCAGTTTATGAGCACAGATCCGGTTCGCTATGACAAGCAGAATGCGGCCATGAGTCAAGCAATGAGTAACGACGCCCGACTCAACGAGAAAATAAATAATTCCAATGCCGAACTGGATAAGCATAAAAAAGATCCTGCCGCTCATACTGCTGGAATCGGCGGTAATGCGGCCACGGCAACAAAGCTAAAAGAAAAAAAAGCACTGCGGTTGTCTGGAAAGGCCAAAGGCGAGGCAGAATTTGACGGTTCTGCGGACGCCAACATAAGCGTAACCGACGTAACTGCTGACCGCTGCACCGGCAACTCCGCCACGGCTACGCAAACGACCGCTACCGCCGCGAACGGAGGAGCAGCCGACCTTGTTAAAGGCAGTATGGCTGGTGGTGACAGCTTCCGCATTCGCGTTGGCGGAAAGGACGACAATAGCTGGGCTGAAATTGCCACAGGAGACAATGGCAACGAGACCATTACTGTAGCACAATACAGCGGCGCATTTGCTACGAAAGTCAAAGAAGCTACACTGTTGGACGGAGCCGGAAACACCGCATTTCCTGGCAGGGTGAGCGCTTCAAATGGTTTCAAAGGCCACCTTTATGACAAGGCAGATACGGCAGGACGCGCGGACGTTGCAACAACAGCAGACAGACCAACCGGTTTTACTGGATCAGACGCTGGCGAATGGGGCAACACTGTAGGCACTCATGTAGCTGGCTGGAGCACTAAAAACGGTGGTTCTATTGACTTCCGCGAAAACGGCAGCCAGGTCAACATGAAGGTTGACGGCGTTATGTACCAGCGCGAAGGAGCGCGTTTGGTTATCGACGACAGCACTGTCAACAATTATGCTCCGACGAAAACTGGCGGCGGTGCTTCCGGAACTTGGGGAATAAGCGTAACAGGAAATGCCGCAACAGCAACGAATGCCGGACATTTGAGTGACTTCAATGGCGGACATGTTGTAAATGTTGCGGATAAGGCAGCAGACGCGTGGGCCAGCCTTGGCAGTTCAAATTCAGGTTGGTGGCTTAAGAGCATACATACCAATGCAAACACTCCAGCTTGGCTTTCTAATAACTATTCAGCCGGCATTGCGTTTGGCGGATCAGATACAAAAGGCGTAATCAGTACAGCTTACAACGGCCCAAGAGTTAAATTTGCAGGCGGCAATGGCACCAAACCGGTTTGGTGGTACGGTCTCAATGGTACAAGCGGTAAGACATACGACCTGAACAATATGCCGTCTTCCTGGAATAATGTTGCGGGCAAACCGGCCACTTTTGCGCCTTCGCCACATAACCATGACAGTTCATATCCTTCTACGACTGGAGCTAGAGCCAGCGGCACTTGGGGCATTAATATAACAGGCAACGCCGGTTATTCTGCTCACAGTGGCAAGGTAGACAATGACAACGCACAAATGCGGTTCCATTGGGACGGTTCAAAAGGCAACCAGCCAACCTGGGTATGGGGAAGTAACGACTCAAGTAATGCGTATGTCTTTAACCCAAAAAATTTCAGCGTGAACTACTCAAACAGCGCGGGAAATTCTGACAAACTGGACGGTTATCATGAAAATAGCTTCCTGCGCTACCGTGACGCTCAGGGCAATGGTGTTGGAACATTATGGAGCCAAATAGGTATTCGTCAGTACAGTAACGGACGACCAGACGGTTTGGGCGAAGGATATAACTACGGCGCGGTCGTTTCACTGCCCGGCAAGGACTCCCGCCTTGATCTTTGGTACAATAGCCAGAGCAGCAGCAACGGTGACGGACTTTACTACCGCAGCGGGTGGGGATCAGGTAAGAAGGGCTGGCGGCGTATTCTCGACAGTGGCAACTTCAACAACTGGGCGCCGACCAAGACTGGCGGTGGAGCCAGCGGAACTTGGAAAATCAATGTCACTGGTTCAGCTGGCAGCGTAGCGTGGAACAACGTCACGGGTAAACCGGGCTGGACCACAGACTCAACTAAAGCTGCAAAAACGGGGTGGACGCGACTCCCTGGCAACTTGATTATGCAGTGGGGCGTCGTCAGCGGTAAAGGTACGCTGACTATCACATACCCCATTGAATTCACAACTTTCGCGGTGCCTGTCATGAATGGTACTGCTGACGGAACATGGGATAACGACGACCAAAACCCGGCAATCATAAAACAGTCTTTGACAGGCTTTACGGCTAATTCGTCTCTTTCAAACCAAGCCACTATCAACTGGATAGCTATCGGTAAGTAAATTAGGATCGTGATTGATATAAGCATAATAATAAGTACAGCAGTTTTGCAGGGCTACGACCAGAACAGCGGCATTATTGAAATCTACGGACTCAACTACTAATGGAGGTATTCAACATGACTCAGGAAGAAATTGATTATATGAACGATCCATTCGTGCAGAAGGCAGGCGAGGCTATCGCCCCCTCTTATTTTGAGCTTGTATTCAGGTTTAAGTGCCAGCCTTTTGAATCCGTGCCTGTTTACTGGCGCAAACAGGTTCGCGACTACTACGAGGCGCATAAACATGAATTGTATGACTACAGCCCGGCCACGGATTATTTTAACCCTATCCTGCCGGACGAAGCACCTGCTGACGTAGAAAAGAAAAAAAACGAGGACAACGGCAATGAGTGACAGGGAACTGCACGACGTCGTTGTACAACAGTTAAACAGTATGAGCGCATGGCAGCATGACACCACCGAACTGCTGCGCTCAATGTCAGAGCGGCTGGCTCGTCTTGAGAATAGTGTCGACAATCTGGAGAAGCGCCGGGAAGCAGACGACGGCAAGCTGACAGAACTGGAAGCTCTTAAAAATCAGGGCATTGGTGCCAAAGGAGTAGTTGCAGCGATTGTTGCAGCTATTCCTGGCATTGTTGCTCTACTGAAACTGTCTTTGTGAGGAAGTAAAAATGAAAGCGATTATGTATATTCTTCAAAACTGGACGCTTACTCATACTTTTGTACTGGCTTTTCTTGCCGGCTGGTTCGCCAATGGTTTTGGCGCAGGCCTAGATCTCACGGCCCTGGCCACAGCTTACGGCGTAGCTGCTGGCGTCAATGTTACAAAGTACGGCATTGCGTCCACATTGAATTCAAAACCTGGAGAAAAGCCAGAGGTGAAGTAAATGGTAGATCTGGAAAATCCATTCCGAGACGGCAGACCTGGCAAGGACGGCAAGGACGGCCTGTCAGCTTATGACATAGCAGTAAAGCATGGGTATGTCGGCACAGAAGAAGAATGGTTGGCCAGTCTGCATGGCAGGGACGGGCGTGACGGTTTAAGCGTTCAAGGGCCAGCAGGCGTTCAAGGGCCGCAGGGTGAAAATGGCTTATCCGCTTATGAGCTTGACTGTCAGGAAGGTTTTGTTGGTACAAGGCAGGAATGGCTGCAGAGCTTAAAGACACAAGGAAAAAAGCTGCCAGAGCTGCAACAGGACATACTCAATATGGCCTTACCTGCCACTGCGGAGAAAAAGTTTCTCACAGGCGCGCAGGACGTAATCGGCGCAGTCAATGAAACAAAAAGCTCAACGCAGGCAGCAGTACAAACACAAACCGCTATAACAAACATGCTGACCATTCAACTCGCCCAGCTCAATGCTAAGGTGAAAATGATAGAACAGCAACTGAAGAAGTAAAAAGGGAGAATTATTCATGAAAGTATTTTTGAATCCAGGACATGATAGAACTTATGACTCCGGCGCTTGTCACTGGAGCGGCACACGCGAGGCAGACATTGCCTGGCTGATCGGCTGCAAAGTACAGGAGTATCTGGAAGCTGCCGGCGTAGAAACAATGATTATGCAGAGCGACAACCTTTGCGGCTGGGACTGTGACCGCGAGGATCGCCCCAAGGCTGTATGCAAGACTTCTGATAACTGGGAGGCCGATCTCTTCGTATCAATTCACTGCAACGCATTCAACCAAGAAGCCAAAGGTACAGAAGTGGAGTATATTTCCGCCGCTGGCGCAAAGGCTGCCCAGTGCATTCAGGATCAGATTGTGGACGCACTTGGCACTGTAGACCGCGGCATAAAAGTTCGTCGCGATCTCATGGTTCTAAAGCATACGGACGCCGTAGCTGTGCTGGTCGAATGTGCATTCATTGATAACGACGAAGATCATGAAAAACTGGTTAACCGTACGGACGAATTCGCCGCAGTTATTGCACGAGGCATTACGGATTACGAACTGACTCTGTAAATATAGAAAGCCCCCATGCGCGCGCATGGGGGAATTTTTTACCAAGGTATATTGTTCGCTTTTTTAAACCCTTCTTGGTATATGTGAAACAGAGTAAGGGCGATAAATTGACCAACAGTATTAGGTTTCACCAATTGCCAGTCTTTGTCAGAAGTAGTTTTAACATAACGACCATTTTTATCATAAACAGCCACTGCTTCATTTTTCAAAAATATACTGTCTACACTTCCATACCAAACCGCAAGGTTAATGAGTTCATAATCTCCGTCCGCTTTCACATTTTTCAATTTCACGCGAAGTTCCTTCTTGTCCCATTTCCCGGTATTGCGGTCAACATAGAACTTTGAATATTCATTTGAAAACAACGGGCACCAATCCGCAGCAGAACAGTGGGAAAGCGGCAAAAACAACGAGAACAGCAACGTAACAACTACAAATACTTTTTTCATAAAGACCTCCAGCAAAAATGACATGACTCATTCCATATTAGCAGTATTTCATGGCCATGTCCATTTTTCTGGGCGAAATGTTGAGGGCCGACGTATTATTCAGGAATTTTGTTATCTCTTTTGAAATGTCCTTGGTATAATTCAAACAGCTTAAAGGCGAGAACTTGACCTGCCGTATTCGGCTTCACCTCAATCCAATTGTCGTCCGAGAAGTGGAGAATATAACGGCCATTTTTGTCATAAACAAACACTGTACTGTTTTGCAAATATATCTCATTTCCACTTTCGTATCTGGCAATGAGGTTAATGAGCGAGTATTCGCCGTTTGCTTTCACAACTTTTAATCCTACATGGAGGTCCATTCCGTCCCATATTCCACTGCTACGGTCAACATAAACGGTTTTCTTATCGTCAGACAGTATCCAGTACCAATCCGCAGCAGAACAGTGGGAAAGCGGCAAAAACAACGAGAACAGCAACGTAACAACTACAAATACTTTTTTCATATAGACCTCCAGAAAATGACATGACTCATTCCATATTAGCAGTATTTCATGGCCATGTCCACAATTCTGGGCGAAATGTTTGGTCCCGACGTATTATATATAGTGAGAATGCCATAACCTTTTCCTCCTTATTTATATGAAACCACCCTGCTCAGGGGTGGTTTTTGTTTTGTCCGCAGCTTCCCTTCTATCGCAAGTTGTTGTATAATAGCTACTAGGTTTAATAGGTTAATAGGCTAATAGGTAGATACACATAAGGGGAGGGCAACAGA
>NC_017076.1 GCF_000284095.1 Selenomonas ruminantium subsp. lactilytica TAM6421
ATGCCGGGATTGACATACCGAAAGTCCATCGGAGCAACATTATCCACTGACAATGTCGCAAAGCTAAAAGAGATGGCAAAAAACAGTGGACAGCCCCAAACCAGAATTTTGGACCAGGCGGTAGACGCACTATATCAGAAGGAGATTGAAACCATGGAAAATGCTCCAAAGCACAAGGGAATCGCCATAAGTATTGCCAACAATAAAGGTGGCGTCGGTAAAACTACCTCAGCAGCTGCTTTCGCTGACCTCCTTTCCAAAAGAGGAAAAAAAGTCCTGCTAATTGATGCAGACCCCCAGGGAAATCTCTCCGGCCGTTTCGGCTTCAGCACCAGCGACCCTCAACCAAATTACCTGGGTGCATTGATTGAAGACCGTATGGGCAACGATGAGCATCATCCTTTAGAAAACTATATCCAGCACCTTGACGAGTTTCCCCGTATTGATATCATCATCAGTGACCTGCGGCTGGATGGTACCTACAACCAGCTCAGCTCCGACAGCATCAACTCCGCCATCATGTTCAAAGGCATCATCCATGAGGCCAGAGCCATGGACAAGTATGACTATATAATCATTGATGCCCGGCCCGCTCTCAATAATGAAGTTGGCTCTGCCTTCATTGGCTCTGACTATGTAGTCATCCCCATCGAGGCAGCATACGATTCTGTCATCGGTGCAAACTCCATGGTTGCCTTCATGACTAAATCCCGGGCACTGAACGAAAATCTGAAGCTGCTGGGTGTATTCTTCAATAAGGTCGTAGACCGCACTACATCGTTCCATGAATTGCTCCCCATGGTCAAGGGCCATTGGGATTCAGCTTTATTTGAGACCAAAGTTCCCAGAGCTCAGGACGTTGTAAACGCAGAAAATGCCGGAATGCCTGTTACCTTTAAATATCCCAGCTGCAAGGCATCCAAGGCCTATTCCAAACTTATTGATGAGGTGGTGAAACGTCTTGAGGAAAATTGATTTTCATCCAACAGATGCCAAACCTGAAGATATAAAAGAGCAGATTGGCATCAGCAAAAAGTTCGAAAATGCGGAACTGAAGGCCAAACTCCAGCAGCTTATTGATACTCCCCCTTCTAAAGAGCAGATACCAGAAGCCACGGAAGAAAGCAGTGTAGATATTTCCGACACGTTGGAAAGGATAGCTGGTACCTCGGGAGCCTACGCTAAAATTGAGCGTAGCAAGCTGGTTCCTACCCCTGATGACTGGAATCAATTTACCGAAATCTCTGAGGACAAAAAAATCCTGATGGCAGAAAGTATTTACTACAATGGCCTTTTGCAGCCTATCGTTGTACGTTCCATCAGTGAGGATAACAGCCAGTTCCAGATTCTCGCAGGCAATACCCGCAACTCGCTCTATGGTATGCTCTACGAAATAACCAATGATGAGAAGTACCTCTCCATTGAGGCAAAGATATACTGGTATGGCGAGCTTACCGATAATCAGGCCCGTGAAATCGTAACCGACACCAACTATGTCCAGAGAGCCAACTTGTCTGCCCGCGACCGTGCCTTCTGCATCCATAACAAGATAGAAATGCTAAAGGGCCGGAGAGAGTCCGACATCATGAACAAGGTCGCCGAACAAATGAACATCAAACGTTCCACGGTCTTCTATTGGGACAAAATAGCCAAGCTCATCCCCGAGTTCTTCGACATGTTCCAGAATGATGAAATATCACTGAAGGCCTCCAGTCGTCTGGCTTCCTTCCCTCAGAATATTCAGCGTGAGCTTTATGAAATGCGTGACCTTCTTACTGACGAGGTAATTATGAAGGTTCCCGCAAAGACGGTACACAATGAGATTATCGCCAAGTTTCACGAGGTTATTGATGCCCTCAGTGCTCCTGCTCCCTCCTACTCTCTGGAAGCAATGTGGGAAGAGGATGGCCATCTGATGTTCAAGACAAAAGAAAAACCGCCTGAAGATTGTGAACCTGTCTTGTTATATCTCCCCAAAAACAAACTTAAAACATTTCTGAAGAATTACGAGGACTTCATCCTCAAAAACTTCTCCTAAACTCCTATCTCAAAGGTACCTAATTGGGTTGCACAACTTTTTTAGGTACCTTTATCGTCAAATTACAACAAATCTAGGTACCTTTCAACACTTCCGCCCTGTGTATAACTCTGTGGATAAAATGTGGATAAATTATTCATCTCAACAAATGTTGGTACCTTTCTTCAACCAATCCAGGTACCTTTACCATTTTCTTTCAACCAATCTTGGTACCTTTACCAGTCTGCTTTTCATTCCCGGAAAACCTTAAAACCCGCTAATTACGCGGTTTCTGGCACTTGAAGCATTACAAATACCTCTCCACGTTTTGCCATTTCAACCAAACTAGGTACCTTTCAAACATCATAAAAGTACCCAAAAACGGCTAATTCACGCCATTCACAGCTATTTTCGCGTTTCAACGAATCTGGGTACCTTTCAACGAATCTGGGTACCTTTCAACGAATCCTGGTACCTTTCGGTTTTGCATTATCCCTCTTAATCGCAGAAAACCCCAGTAATGACGCGGCCTTCCACCACTTCAACCAAATCTGGTACCTTTGCCCCCTATATATTATATTTTTTATTAAATATATAATACGCACACGCGAGGAAAGGTACCCAGATTTGTTGCGTTCATACCTTGAAAGTTTTACTCCCCTTCGCCTATAATAAACCTAAAGATTGACCATTATGGAGTAATGAGCATGCAAACACACTTAGAAAGCCCTGTCTTTCTTCAAGTCATAGGTAACAATTACGCCAAATTGGCAGAGAGATTTGCTTCTGCTCCTTATGAGCTTACATCCACACAGCTCAAAGCATGGATTGTTTTTGTTGCTACTCTCGACCCCGACAACGACGATGGTTCTAATATTTATCGCCTCAATGCTTTTGATATTGCAGATAAGCTGGGTATCGATAAAAGAAAAGCACGTGGTACAATCGTTGCAGATATTTTTGCTGACCTTTCTACGAAAGGTATTCGCAAAAAGAGTGCAGCTGACTCTCGTGGTGAAAAGAATGTCTTTACAGCAAATTTCGTATCCGGCGTTGCATACGACAGAAATACGCACATCCTCCAACTGGAGATTCCGCAGATGATGCGTCCCTATTTATTTGCTCTAAAGGAAGGAGCATATCTGTCTCTGGATTCAAAAGACATTGTAGCCCTTGATACCGTCCCTGCTATTCGCATCTACATCTATCTTAAAAATTTAGACCGTCAAGGCATAAACGAGGTATCCTTGGAAGAGTTTCGCCAGGGGATTGGTGCTACGTCTTCTTACTATGATTCTTTCAAACAGTTCAAGGCTAAAGTCATTAAACCTGCTGTAAAGGAAATCCATAAACACACGGACTATAAAGACTTCTTCATAGAGGATAATGGCAGGCCGGGAGTAAAGGCCACCAGAATTAGCTTTGGTTTCTACGCAAATCTCAGCAATGACGATTTGCTACAGTCCATGAGTCCTGCTCAAGCAACTATCTGCAAGAAGTTTTCTACCGCTGTTCAAATGGTCATGATACTGGCTCTTGAGCACGGCTTTGACCCCTCTTATATTGATAAAAAATTGGATGGCGTTCCAGATGATTGCATCATTGCAAATTTTCACTATGTAATGTATGAAATCATTGCTAAAGATAAGAAAAAAGGCAAGGATAAGGGCAAGGATATTTACGGTAAGTATTTCCTCAAGGCAGTGACAGAACATTGGGCCGAACAAAATGACAAGTTTGATGAAATGCTCGGCAGGGAGAAAGCTCGCAAACAGAACGTTGAAGCAAGGAAACAAGTAGCTCAAGCTCAGGAGCAGGATGAGGTTACTAACTCTGCTCTTTATTACAACCAAAAGGCCAAAGAGTATCTGGAGAATATCTCCAAGGAACCTTTTGGGTTGAGCAGCTTTATAAGCAAGAATGCGTTACAGCTTAATGCAATGGCTGGTAAAAAAGAGTTTAATATTCAGCATGCATTGACCGGCAAGAAGAATTATAGGGAATATAAGATTTTGGTGAACTTTATAACGGCGAAAATGACACTGAAAGAGATTGATATTCCATCTCAAGGAGAATTATTTTAAAAAGCCTAATGCAGGTTGAAGAATATAAGTGACCCAATTGAAGTGATAAACTAAAGTTGTAACACCAGTGACTAATAAAATATAATATCCTTGGAGGTTTTATTATGCCACAACATTACGACGAAACATTTAAAAAGCAGATTGTCCGCCTTCGGCTTGAAGAAGGCCGATCTATAAGAAGCATCATTGAAGAGTATGGAATGTCAAAAGCCAGCATTATCAACTGGTGCAACGAATTTCGCGAAGAATGCCAGAACAATCCTGAAAGCCAGAATGAATACGACTCCATGAAAGAAATACGTAAGCTCAGAAAGGAAATGGAAGAACTTAGAAAGGAGAATCTTTTCCTAAAAAAAGCAGCGGCATTCTTTGCAAAGGAAATCGATTAGAGGCTTATCGGTTCATCCAAGAACATCATCATGAATTTGGCGTGCGCTGGTTGTTGCGTAAATTCAACATTTGCCCCAATGCCTACTACAACTTCCTGAAAAACAGGAAGTCTGCTTATCGTGCCCAGAAACAGCGTGTGCTCAAGGAAATCACCACGATATACCACGAGCATAACGGTGTGGATGGTTACCGCAGCATGCAGATTTTCTTGAAACGGAAGCATGTTCATCTTAGTGCCCTTATTGTTCATCAGTACATGAATAAGGAGCTGAATCTTCATGCCATTGTTCGAAGGAAGAAGCCGAATTACCAGAAAGGCACAGTACACAAGGTTTTTGATAATCTGTTGAACCAGGATTTCCAGGCAGAACAGATTAACCAGAAATGGGCTACTGACTTTACATATCTTTTCCTGAAGGATGGCAGCGTACGGTATAATTGCTCCGTAATCGATCTGCATGACCGCAGCGTGGTATCCAGCATTACGGACAGGAACATTACCACCGACCTGGCTATCCGTACAGTAAAGAAGGCACTGGAAGCCCAGACATCCATAAGTAAAAATCTGATTCTGCATTCGGACCAGGGATCTCAGTTCACTTCAAAGGAATTTACCGAATTCTGTGAATCGGCAGGTATTACCCAAAGTATGAGCAAGGCTGGCTATCCATATGATAATGCTCCGATGGAGCGCTACTTCAATACGCTAAAGAATGAATGGATTTACCTGCATGACTATCTGGCAGAGGACGATCTTTATGCATCTGTTGAAGAGTTCGCTTATGTCTGGTATAACCATGTGCGGCCACATTCATATAATGGTTACAAGACTCCGTTCGAAGCCAGGACAGGAATCAGCAATTATTAAGACACAAGTGTTACAAAAATGCTTGACCACTACAATTGGGCTAACAGACGGATATGACATGCCTGACGATGAAAAGAAAAAAGCTCTGTACAGCAAAGTACAAGAGCTTGTCCTTCAATTTCAAGAATCCAAAGGATCTATAATCTGCCGGGAGCTGTTGGGGTTAGAACAGAAGCATGACCAGCCCATACCATCTAAGCGTACAAAGGAAAATTATGCTGAGCGCCCCTGCGCAGATTTTTGCGCAACAGCAGCTGCGCTTTTTGAAAAGAATTATCTACAATCCAAGCAATAAGACAGATATTCCTCATCATCCATTTGAGATGAAGTTATCGCCCGTTCTATGGCTTTGGCCATTACTTCTGCCGCCAGTGTTCCTGCCATATTGACGTCAGCCGTTACCTGCTCGCCGCAGGAGGAGGCATAAACCGTATCCCCATCTGTCAGCGTCCCCACGGGATTGATGCATCTGGCATAGGCATTGCCAGCCTGCTGGGCGATACGGGTGAGCTGCGCCTTTTCAAACCTGCCATTGGTGATGATTGCACCAATGGTGGTGTTGGTGCGGGATGGCAAATCTTTTGGGGCAGCAATCTTGTAAAACGCCCTGGTGCTATCTATGTATTCCGTGCGGGATTCATTCATGAGCCCGGCAATCTTCCGTCCCTCCGCATAGACATCCCCCATAGCATTTACCACTACAACGGCTCCTATCTTCAAATCCCCTATCTGCATGGCATAATAGCCAATCCCGCTTTTCTGTGATTGCTTCATGCCGCACATTTTCCCCACGGTGGCTCCCGTACCTGCACCAATCGAGCCGCTTTGGGGATTATTCTTTTTTAGGGCATTAAGACATGCCTCATAACCCATGGCTTTATCCGGACGAACAGTTGCGCTCCCATAGGAAAGGTCATAGATGCAGCTTTGCACCACCAAAGGCACTAAGGCAAAACCTGTGTCTAAGCCAATGCCATTTTCCTCCAAGCAGGCCATTACGCCATCTGCTGCCGCCAAGCCGTAGGCGCTCCCACCACTAAGGACGATAGCATGTATGCCAATGTCCTCTCTGGTGGGTTCAAGGACAGGAGTCTCCCGGGAGGCAGGGCCGCCGCTGCTGATATCAATGCCAGTTTTTGCCCCTTTGGGAAAGCAAAGCACAGTAACACCCGTCTTGCCCTCATTGTTCTGGGCATTTCCCACGCAGGCCCCGTCTATAGACCCCAAAGGGATTTTCTTGGCCTGAATTTCCATCCCATGCACCTCCCCGCCAGCTGATATCATCGCTATTGAACACAGCAGCAGGGCTGCATTTTTCATAAGCTTCTTCAAGTACATAAAGGAAATCTCCCTGTTCTTATGGCACCAGTCAGCAAGTTGCTGCTGCGGTAAATCCTTCTTCCCGATGAGCGTATGGAATCTGTCGGGCAGACCAGAACGCAAAGATGACAGCCCACACATCTTTTATGTTTCATGGACAAGTTTAGCGCATCACCCCACCAACCCATTCAAAATCAAAAGACCAATAAGACCGATTGCCCAAGCTATCGTACTCGATACTGAATACAGACGAAGTTGCTCGCTACCTTCTGTGATGCCTATGGAGCGATTCACCACCCAGAAAAAACTGTCGTTGAAATAAGAATAAAAGAGCGAGCCTACACATGCCCCCAGTGCGGCAAAGAGGGGATTAACCGACATATTCGCAATTATAGGTGCCGTTATCGAAGCCGCCGTTATCATAGCAACGGTGCCACTACCCTGAATGAAACGCACCACGGTAGAAATTACGAAGGGCAAAAGAACGGCAGGTATGTTCCACAAAATCATACTTTCCGCGATGACTTGACCCACGCCGCAGTCGCGAATCAACATGCCCAAGGCACCGCCGCTCCCCGTTATGAGCATGATTATCCCCGCGGACTTCATACCGTTTTCCATCTTGGCCAAAACCTGTTTACGGTCAAGACTGCCCGCCAATCCGTGTAGGGCTATAAGAAAGCCGATGCCAACCGCGATGACCGGCGAGCCCAAAAACGCGATGAAAGCGAAAGCGCCCTCCTTCATACCCATAGTCGCAGTGACATTGCCAAGCAAGATAAGAATTATTGGCGCGACTATCGGCGCAAAAGAAATAAAAGAGTTCGGCAGATTGGCCTCTTCATACACATCGTTTCTCAAATTGGAAACGTAGTTGCTGTCCCGTGTCCAGCCACCGTCGTCCTTGGGGATTTGCCAAATTTTCTCGCCGATGTATTTAGCAAAGACGAGCGAGCCAAACATCATCGGCACTGACAGGACAAGCCCCCAGAGAATGAGAGAGCCGACATCGATTCCAAAAATTCCGGCCACCCCGACGGGACCGGGTGTCGGCGGGACAAGAGAGTGCGTAATAACAAGCCCTGTTGCCAACGCCAGGCCGATAGAAACGATGGACTTGCGGCTGGTGGCGGAAATTGCTTTGGCAAGGGGAGTAAGAATGATAAAGGCAGAGTCGCAAAATATTGGAATAGACACAAGAAAACCGGTGATTGCCATAGCTAGTTCCTCGTGGCCTTTGCCGAAAAGTTTCAAGAAGCAAAGTGCCATTCGCTTGGCCGCTCCCGAAACTTCAAAAAGACGCCCCATCATCACGCCGAAGCCGATGATGATGCCGATACTGCCCAGTGTGATGCCGAACCCCTTGGTTATGCTGCCGACTATCTTGTCGTACTCGATTCCACCCACCAAGCCGACAATAATCGTGGCAAGGATAAGGGCAAGAAACGTATGAATTTTTGTCTTTATAATCATCCAAATGAGAACAATTATACCGACGGCAAGACCTACAAGAACTTGTTGCTCTTGCGACATGTTTTACCACTCCTGTTACGATATAAAAAATAAGCGCTTTTTCCCAGCCACTTTACTCTGCAACCCCCAAAAAAATTCCTGCGATTTTCATTCTCCTGTCTTCTTCACATTATCTCCATAGATGGTTCTCCAATCATCTCTCATGGAAATCGGTATCCATCCGTTCTGCTCACAATTTTTCAGCATTTTCTCTGCCGAAAAAGGCTTGCCAAATTCCCTTTCGGTATCATCGGCAAGCAGGGAGAATACCATGGTTTTATATTTTGTATTTGCAGTTGTATAGTTGTACATACTGAAATCTCCGCTTGAATTGCCGAAGGCTAACACGGGATGTTTGCCTATTTCCTTGGCCATGGCAGAAACCTTGTTCATGTTGATGTTCTTTACCTCGAACTCACCGCGCACAACCTTGCCATCCGAAGGGAAGACATATTCCATGCCATCCTTTCCCTGTTGATTTTCCTCCACATACCGATAATCCGTTCCGATTATGTTGTCACTGTCCACTGGCAAAATCTCTACCATGACACGAGTGTACTGACGATCTGCCCCCGATACCAGGAATATCTTGAAGTCATTGGCTCTGAGGTAGGACAGTACCTCCACCATTGGAAGGTAGTATGCCTCGCCGATTTTCAGGTTTTGGAAACCCTCTACGCTTTTTTGCATATATTTCTCGATATAAGTCTCATATTCCTCCGGTGTCATGCCTGCAAAAACAGAAGCATGGGATTCGCATGTCTTTATCCGGGTATCGTTGGTGACCTTATGGGCATAGATGTCCATTTCCACATCCTTGGCGTTTTGAGCATCACGAGCAGAAGCAGTGTAGCTTGAGTCGTATAATGCCCTGTCCACCATCATCAAAAAATCGAAGCAAAATGGTGCCGTTTCGCAAACCAGTGTGCCGTCCACATCAAATACAGCAATACGATCACGCACCGGGATAAAGTCTTTGTCCTTGGGATTCGTTACCTTCTGTACATAATCACGGAGTTGGGCAAGCACTGCCGACCCCTTCTGCCAATACTTGAAATTGCTCCCCTTCTGATTCACGGAAATTTGCGCGATTTCCGTGCGAGAGGCCGCTTCGGAGCACGGCATCCATCCTATGCTTCCAATCATAAAACTTGCCACAAGTGTAGCGATAATTTTATTGGTCCGATACATGTTCAATCCCCCATTCCGTGCTACTAGACAATTGACCTACAGCAAGCACTCCTAAAGCTTGTTTTGAGATAAGTATTGTTGTATTTCTTCTATCAGTTTATCGCCATCATAAGATTTGAAAACTTTGAACATACAACCGCTTATCATCGGATTCAGGTCAAGTCCTAATTCAACTGAACGTGTATCTGTTTTGAAACCATAGCACCGCTTACCGATACCGTAAGCAATACCAAGCTCAACACAAGCTCCCTCATCAGGTACCCGACCGTCCAAATTCATAAAGATAATATCTGCTTTTCTTACTTCTCCAGCATCTAATCCAAAAATCATCTTTACAAGTTCTTCTTCCGTCTTTCCCTGTAATAATGCAGCTTCTATTCCATCTCGTTGAGGCAAAAATACCTGATATCCATTATGTTCGAGCACTTTTGTTATCTTTAGATTGAAATCCTTTTCGGCTTGATTAAACAGCGGACCAGCTAAATAAACTTTTTTCCCAACTCCTATATGTTCTATCATTTTTGTTTTTAAGGTATCTTCAGAAGAATTATCACTAAACTTTTCATTTCCATTTGCATAAACATCAACTGATAACAGCATAACCATACATAGTATTATAGTTCTTATCAATGGAAGCCTTCTGCTGGTTCTAAACATCTTCTTTCCTCCTGGCTCTTGAACACGAAGGGGATGTGATAGCGCAGCCCCTCTTTTTACTATATTCCCCCTTACAGCAATTTCTGAATTGGGAAGGTGAAATATGTATTAGGATACGGCTCATTCTTCAAGGTAAAATGCCACCATTCCGTGGACAATGTCCCCATGTCCACATCCTTGCCCGTCTGCATATCAAACAGGGTCAGGTCTACCGTAGAGCCACGGCTATGGCCTGACTTGGCATCAATATAGTCATCGGCAAAGAGATAGCGCGGCCATGGCCAAGATTTTCTTTTGTCTTTGCAGGCTGCAAAATAATTTTTTTGATAACATTATATAACATCCCCAAAACCTTTCTGCTGCAAGATTTCTTTTACTTTTACACTGGCTCCAGAAAAAACTATGTGACGGCTGCAGTTTTCCTGCATCTCAAGCAGCAAGCGAATTCCTGCCGATGATATATACTCCAGCTGTGCACAATCTATCCTTACCCCTTCAATACTTCCGTCAGCATTAGCTTCCTCCCAGGCCAGCAGAAGTCTCGGTGCTGAGATGGTGTCAAGCCTGCCATGCAGAGCTAGGTGAAGTATTCCCTTTTTCACTGTATATTGCAGTTCAAAGGGCTGCTCCTCCCGGGGCCTGTCAGTTTGTATTTCCTTTGCCTCATCAAGGGTAATGACCCAGTAATGGCAATGATGCATAGCTTCCTTAAAGCGCACAATCTGCTCTGGAGCAAACTGTTTATAAACGCTTAATTCCGGCATATGTTCCCCTAGATTAACCTTTTCGACTTTCAGGCTATGCTTTGCTAAAAGCGTTTCAGCTCTTGCTTGCGAATTTTGTATATCTGTCGGCTCTATGATAAAGGCGTTGCCTAAAGCAGCCACTGCTGACTGCCCTTGGGCCTCGTCCTTGGTCGCCATGAGCTTGGCAAGGGATTCTTCGCCGAAAACAGCACGGAATGTACCGCAAAACTGTAGCGCATATTCAGGGTCCGGGGTTATCCAACAGCCGCCATGTTCTCTTAGCAGGCATTGTATATTGGCGATGACGTTATCAACCTCATCATCACTGAAATACATCATCATGCCCTCGGTTGAGATACATAAAGGCCCGACACAGCCCTGCAAGGCTTTTTTCAATGAGGTGTAGTTTGTAGCATCTACTCCGTGAAAGGACACATTTTCTGCACTACCAGCCAGCTGACGGATAATCGGTCCTGCTTCCCCTACAACGATAGGCAAGTCCAGACCAACAAAGTTTCGATTGTGTTCCGCCATATAAATTGCCTTTGGCGTATAGCCACATGGCAAGTCTACACATGTCTGATACCCGGAAGCCTCTATCAAGCGGCACATGGTACGATACTTGGCCTCAACTACCAGCGCGTTGCCCAGGATAGTTTCAGCATCCGTCATATTTTGCAGTGGTGCATTGTTTTCCAAAGCCAATGCATGGACAATCTTATCCGCCTCTGGTATTCCCGCTTGCACCATCAAGCACACCGCTGTCTTAGCTGTAAGGTAAACCGGATTGACTCGTGCCTCTATACTCCTTACTGACATTTATCATCTTCCTTATTCATTTCTGCCCTCTACCAAAAAATCCATAACATTCTCACGAAACAGCTTATAGTACGGGCGCTCCATAAGCATGGCATGAGCTGCCCCGGGGATAATCTCCAGCCGCGAATCTTTATTTGGCAAGGTCTTATAAGCTTCTGCACACATTTCTGGAGTTACATAAGGATCATTGGTACCTGCGATAATAAGCACGGGAGCTTTTATCTCTGCGGTGGGTATCAGCCGTTTTTTGCTGCTCACCAATAAATCACGCCGACCTCCGTTGGGGCTGGTATCCTTGTCATAGTGCCAGGCATTGGCAAGGTAGGTGTCTGCCACAGCTTTCTCGGTGATATTGAAGTCTATACTGCCATCTGCTGTCTTTTGAAAATCATCTGCCGCATGTTCCCAGGTATTCTTATGGAAGGGTTCCTTTACCCGCACATCACCAAGGCCAGCCACGATAGGCGCATAGAGGACAAGCCTATGGACCAATTCCGGGTATTTTGCCGCAAAGCGTCCGCTGGTCACGGTTCCCCAGCTCCACCCCAGAATATCCATGGAAGGAAGATTATGCCTTGCCAGAATGCAACGAACTGCTGCTGCTATGTCTTCGGCTGCATAATCGGAATCTGGCAGGAACCCATTCCTGACCTCTCCTGACCTGCCAAATCCTGCTATATCCAGGAGCCATACCTCAAAGCCATGACGGGCCAAATAGCGTGTCAGGCTGTAATCCCCATAGTCAACATCAAACTCATGGGAGGAGTAGGTTACGCCATGCACAAACAGGATGGGCTTTTTCTCCTGCCCGTCCTGCTCTGCATAACGCTCCAAATGCAGCTGTATACCGTTCCGTTCCAGAGGAATATTCTCCTGTAATATTTCTCCCGCCCAGGCAGCGGATAAACACAAGAAATTCAACACCAAACAAATGATTGTAATCCGAACTGCTCTCACTATCTACCGCTCCCCTCTGATTTCTCACTTTTTCTACAGGCGAAGCAATATGCCCCGTCGAGCCAGCAGGCGGGCCGGAATCTACCAAAAGAGAATCCACATCATGGAAAAGAGCAGAATGCTGAAAGCTGTACTGCCACAATCCTTTACGGAGATTTCCCATAGCCAGGGATAAACCAACTCCCCATCAGGAGTTTTTAGGCTCCAAAGAAAACTCTGCACAAGTTCGGACAATATGTACATCAGCAGGGCATTGCGGCCAAAGTTCCGGCAGATGCAAAAGATGTTCTCCATGATATCCGGCACCAGCATAAAGCCCAGCTGCAAGAGCGCCAGCCCCCGAAACACATCAAGTGCAGGGAGTCTGTTTTCACTTTTCACCCTGCAATTTACCCTTTGTATCCTGCTCTGCGCTTCTGATATCATTTGTCATATCCTTGGCAAGATTGAGGTCATGGAACTTTTTGTCAGCATGGAGAATCATGGTGAACTTGTCCGTCTGGTCAAGATATGCCGTGGCACTCTTCAGGGAAAGCTCCAAAATATGCCCGCCCTTCTTTTTGTCATCCGAAAGGAAATGGAAATGCCAGCCCACGGAGTTAAGTTCCCCCATGTAGCTCGGGCAGTACAGCCCCACCAGAGTGCCCTTGATGTTCTGCTCGGTAAACTCCGTCTGCTTGCCTTTCAAAGCCTCCACCAGGGTGGGATATGGCTCCTGGCTGCCGTATTCGCTGCGGAACAGAATGGAGGAGAATTCTGCCGGGAATTTTACCATGTAGAAACTATTGGCTCCGTGCTGCTGAACGGCATCATTCAAAGCTTTCTCCAAAGCTGCCTTATCCTTGATATTCTCCAGCTTGACGGCAATATCCTTGTCAAAGAAGGTCACAGTGGCATAAGGGATGATGGTCTTGTCGGGGGCAACGATGACACGCCCGTCCCCCAAGGCCTGGTAGACCTTGCCATCCAGCACAATCATCTCGCCGTTGAGTCCCTCAAAAGTTCCGATTCCCGTATCGCCGAGCTTGCGAAGCTGCCCGGCAGTAACCGTGCCGCCAAAATATCCCTGTGCCAAGGATTGCAAGAGCGCCACCTGGGCAATGCTCTCACGATCAGCTTGAGCAGCATACGCAGGAGATGCACCGATTCCCGCGCCAATCGTCACCGCACTGGTAATAGCGGCCGCAATAAGTTTCTTTTTAATGTCAAATTTCATTTCTCTCATACTCCTCGAATAAGAATATTAAAATTTTTTCAATACTAACTTGCAAAGCAACAAAACGCTACCACTGTTCAAGTTTAGTAGGCGGTGTTCAGCAGATTTACTCCATCAATGGTCAAGTCAAAATATGGTGCCGAGCGGTATTCGGATTCATGGAAATAGCCATCTTTCACCGCTTCCCGTACATCTCCCTCACTGATAGCAGCTTCAAAGGCATTAAGCTGCGCTCCACTTACCGTAAATTTTCTTACATCAAATACATTTACTTTACCGTTGGACAACTTCTTTTGCGCTTTTGCCAAAGCCCTAGCCGTCCCCTTTGCTGCGACTCTTTCATTTATAGCGGATATTTCTACAGAGCCATCTGCCATATGCCCTGTCCAATCCCTTGCAATGGCTTTGCCATTTTTGACACTATCGATGATATAGGTAAAATATGGTTTCCAATTAATTTTTGAACTTACCAAAAATGTCTTGGGATATTCTTTTTCGAGACTTTCGTTATAAGCCACATTGGGGATATTGTTTGCTTCGCAGAAGGAAGGAACTCCCATAGAATCAGAGTGCTGGCCGAGCAGAACTGCTCCACCGGCTACAAGCTGTTCGGCTGCCTTTTTCTCTGCATCGTAATCATACCATGAACCGGTGAAGAGAACATCCATTGTCGCTGTTTTGCAGACGGAACGCACTCCCAAGAAAAAAGCGGTGTAACCCGAAATGACCTCAGGATAGGTGTATGCGCCTACGTAACCGATTTTTGCTTTATTGGGGGCGATTTTGCCTTCAGCAATCATTTCATTAAGCTTCATGCCAGCGGCAATCCCCGTCAAATACCGTCCTTCATAGATAGTTGCAAAGGCATTATGATAATTGGGCAGGTTGGCAGTATGTGATTTTACACCGGTAGCGGTAATAAAATAAACAGCAGGGAATTTTTTTGCTGCTTCTGCCATGTAGGAATCGTGACCGAAACTGTCAGCAAAAACAATTCTGCATCCTTCCTGCACTAATTCAGCAGCAATTTTCGTGCATTCTTCACTCTCAGGAACAGCTGTTTTGAAAACAAATTCTACACCTTGCTCACGACAAGCCTGCTCCGCAGCTCTCATGAAGTTGGCATCATATGTCGATGCCTCATCATGAAAGAAGATAAAACCAGCCTTAGGAATAGCGGCTTCCACGACATTTGCGATAGAAAACGAGGACATTGCCAGCATAAATGCGACGGCAAAGTACGCCCATAATGTAAACTTTTTTTTCATTTGAAAAACCTTCTTAAAAAATTTAGAAACAACTTCCTATCGAAGTCATGCCATCAATGGTCCGGACGGCTTTGCCGTTTTGGTAGGATAGGTCGGAAACCAGTACCCGCCGGATGTAATGCTTTTTGCTCTTATTGCCAGAGAAGGTGAAATAGCTGCTGGCAGAGTGAATCGCCAAGGGGGTGCCTTTTGCATCTTTGCCAAGATAGAGCATCACATGGCCAGGCTTGAAGAATAGTGCGCCTACAGGTGCCTCCGCTGCTTTTTGATAGCGAGCATCAGTGTTTAGCCCCTCTAGGGATACGGAGTGATTCATGGCCAGTTCCTGCTGGTCGGCATCGCGGGGAAGCAAGATGCCCATGGAACGGTAGACATCCTGCACAAAGGAGGAGCAGTCAACACTCTCCTCCATGCCGCCCTAACCGTAGACATCCTTCAATCTTGCAGGGATGTAAATGGCAATCTTGTTGCCGGTGGCGTTGCCTATATTACTCATGGTCATGCCGCCCCAAATGAAAGCCTTGTTGCCGCCAATGGTGCCGCTGCTTACCGTGACTGTATTGTTGTCGGTATTGCCTGTGCTATAGGCACGTCCCCCGAAGATATAAATGCCCGTTTCAAACTCACCATCATTAACCGTAACCCTGTTGTTCACGGCATCACTGCCTAAACTGCCAAGGACGGCAGAAATGTAGGTACGTCCCTGAAAACTTCCGCCGTTTACCGTAACATAGTTATCTGAGGCAGCGTAGTCCTCCCCCATGGCATTGGCAGCATAAATGCCAGTGGACTGCCAAGTGTCTGATTCATTAACGAAATTGCCATAATTGATGATAATGCCATTGCCTGTGGCACTGCCGTTGTTCCTCGTAAAGCCACCATAAAAGTAATTGGAATACCTGCCTGAACCAGACGAGGTATCCCCATTGACCCTGTAGGTCCCTCCGTTTATCGTCAAGGTACTGTTTGAGACTGTCCCCTCTTTGGTATAGGCATTAAAAAACCACTGATGGCCTCCATAATGACTGTAGTCTTTATTCAAAACCCACTTCACATCGGATACAGCCTCTGTATTATCGCCATCTCCAAAGCCATAATACGTCTGATCCTCTGCAGCAGCAAATCCAGGGACTGACAGCCAGCCTGACACCGCCAACCATGCCATTGTCTTTTTACGCATTTTCATTGTTTCTCCTTTAATCAAAGCGTATCTAAGAAACTGCTTATTTTCTCGAAAACAGCCTCCCGACCTTCCATTAAGGGAAGCAAATGCCCTGCTCCATCAAGCAAAACTACTTTCTTCCGACTGCTGCCAATATGCTCTCCAATATATTGGGCACTTTCAACCGCCGCCATCGTATCATCTTTACCATGAACGATTAAGGAGGGAGCGGTAATTTTGGGCAGACATTTTTTGCTACGCTCTATAACTTCAAGAAGATCATAAACAGAAAGAAGGGGGATTTTATCATAAATCAAATTAGCGGCTTTGGGAACATTTACGAGGTTCCGCTTATTCTCAGGTGTAAAATCTGAAGATGTCAGCATTTCCTTGGGCGGAAGGGCAGAAATGCCCTGTTCCTGTGCAATGAAAATAGGTGCCGCTAATGTGACCACCCCTTTAACCTGTTTTTCCGCTGACAAAATAAGGCCAAGGCTTCCTCCCATGGAGCCGCCGATTACTACAATATCTTTGGCCAAGCCACGGAGAACAGAATAGCCGTCCCGCACGGCATCCAGCCAATCATCAGCATTTGTCCGAAGAAGGTCTTCTACCTTTGTTCCATGCCCAGGAAGTCTTGGTGCAAGCACTGTATATCCTTTGGCTTCCAAGAATTTCCCCATTGGCCAAAGCTCAGCGGTATTTCCAGCAAATCCCTGCACCAAAAGCACGGCTTTCTTTTGACCATCTCCAGGGAGAAAAAATGATTCTGCACCTTCAATAAGCATGTTGCTGCCTCCTTTATAGCGTCAGTGTTTATAGCTTGTCTATGGGAAAATTCTTGCGGATAATCATTTCTATATTGTCATCCTGTACAGATACACGCACATCATCAGCAATATTGGCAACGATGGATTTTTCCAGTTCGTCAAACAGGGCATCTACATCTGCCCCTTCCTCCCTGTCCTTCTCCAAGCATAGGCGGTATTGCTCCAGAGACCATAGCTGTATCTCTTCATAGCTAACACAGCCTACCATGTGATAATCCCCCACTGGCCTATTGGAGCCGCTCCCCAAGTAAAAGAGGCTGCCTTCAATAAAAGTCTTTAATCTTGCCCATAATGCCCACAGACGCTTCATTACGCTTGTGGGTTGACGTGTTTATGAGATCCTGTCTTTTCTTGAAGTTCATATCCGCCACAGCCAATAGATGCAGCTCACAGCTGCACTCCTCTGTGCTTTCCATCCAAAAATCTGCCTCAAAATCCTCCACAATGGCCCTCACCATGCTCATAGTTTCCTCAGCCAGTAGGCGCGCCCGCATAGAGCTGCGCTCGTCAAACCCCATGGAACGACTGAAAGCCTCCACTTCATCAAGAGCCATGGTCATACCGCGCCCGTTGCTGCTAACTACAATCTTTTCGGTTTTCAATCTAAGAACCCCCTGTACCTAAATATATCTGTATCTTGCTTCTATTCTGTAAAATTGAGAAATTTCCTGCTTTTTCACTGTCCTACATCTGTATATTCATCGCTGGCAACCTGCCGCCTCCTTGGAACGCCTCCCGTTTTACGATTGATTCACCGCTCCAGCAGGTGAATCATAGCTGCTTCTCGAAATAACAAAAGAGATTGCTTAGAAAAGTGATGCACCATGAGGAGGTAACATTATGGACATAGAAAATATTATCAGGTATCTACCTTGCAGGCTTTGGCACTGGGATATTCAAAATCAGTGATAACGGTGGGAGAACTGCTCAAGCATGGGAATCTGGGGCTGGGAACCTTTGAAGATGTGGATGGCGAGATGATTGTTTTGGATGGAAAGTGCTATCGCGCCAGGAATAATGGCGATGTAACACATGCCGAGGACGAGAGAGGCGTGCCATTTGCTTCTGTCTGCCATTTTCATCCCCACCGTTTTGAAGAATGCGAGAAGATGGATACCATCGAGAAGCTCAAGGAATGGCTGACACGTTGTGTCGATGATGATTTTGGCCTTAACTCCATGTATGCAGTCAGAATCAACGGAGAGTTTGCCAAAGTAGATGCACGCTCCGAATCCGGTACCAAGGCACATCATGTGACCTTGAAAGATGCATTAAGCATTACACAGAAAGCATTTATTTTTGAAAATATAAAAGGCTCTCTTGTCTGTGTATATTACCCTGACTATATGGATGGTATCAATGCCGCAGGATGGCATATGCATTTTCTCTCAGAAGATGAAAAAAATGGCGGACATGTATTTGATATCAGTCTAACCAGTGGAAATGCCTCTTTTTGCAAAATAACCAGCTTAGAAATACGTATTCCTAACTCTTTAGCATTTGATACCTATGAATTGAAAAGTGCATCCAAAGAAGAAATCAAAAGTGTCGAGCAGGGTAAAAATGCATAAGAGACACATAAACTAGGGCATGTTCCTATTTCTTAACTTCATTGGTTTTATCTGTGACGATATAGGTTGGTTGTGCCTGTTCGTTGTGCCCGGTAGCTATTATTCCTCCATTCGTGGCCAAACGTGAAAATATACCGGCAAATTCCCCATCATAAGCATAAAGTCCGGTCATGTTGATGTAGGGGCACCACTTGCCTTTTCCCCACGCAAAATCAATGTTTTGATTGACATATTGTGGCCAATATTCTTGGCAAATATAGCCGTTGTCATAGACAAGCCGCACTTGTTCCTCCCATTTTTTCTGGGGATAATCCACTCCAGCAAAAACGCCGGAAGCAGCATAAGCATCCCGAGGCTTCAATATATATCGCTTTTTATGATTTATCACTTCTTCCAAATCTATAGCATCTTTTTCAAGGGGGAATGTTTTGGGTATGTGTGCCTCTATAAATTTCGTCTCATCCGGTGAAAGAAACTTCGTTGTTTCGGGATGGTGCAAAATATAAAATAACCATTTGTGGTGAATAATCTGTGTACAAAAATGCCCCGCTATGAAACAAGCATTTTCCCGCACTGCCTGCAAGAAAGGACGAACATCATCGAGATTATCCATAATGTCAGCCGTTACGGCACGGCGGTATATGGCATCAATAACATGACCGTTCGATGAGTAAAGTTTACCGTCTTCAAAGTGCAATTGACGAATATCGCATATTTCACAGTCAATTCCATTTTTTTGAAACGAACGGGCAAATTCTTGAAATTCGCGCCAAGTCGCCTTATCCATAAAGTCAACTATGGCAACATTTGGGTGAGAAACCTTACCTTCATAAGTGTCGTAAATCCTCATAAAGGTACCAACCCACCGGTCGAAGAGTTCCATGGTTTCAAATCTATAGCGGCGTATCATTTCTTGATGGGCTGGATTATCAATCATAATCTCGTCTAAAATTCTATTTGCATCCATTCCGCTTGTTCCATCCGTGTTTATCTCACAGAAACCAAAATCTCCAGTCTCTTCATTGTAAAAAATATCTGCACGGGAAATGGGAATTATAGAATCATAGCCACGCGGTGTAAGAATCAACTCTTCAAGCTCTTGTGAAAAAGGAAATAGTGCACGATATCCTGCGTGAGCAAAATATGCTCCAATGACCTTGGCAAAAATGCCATAAGCAGTACCCACAATCCACTGAAACCTATCCAAATCTACTTTTGTATATATTCGAGGAATATGTACAGTACTGTATTTTAAATGCCCGTTATAGTATAGTGGGGAACGCTCTATGTTTTCTTTCATGGCGAGTGCAGCTAATTTATTTTCATCCCCATATTTTTCAATCAAGTAAAAGTATTCTTGACGGATTTCAAATGTTGATTTCAAATTTCATCAGCCTCCTTTATTCTTCAGCACTGGGCGAAAAATATGTCGATTATAATTTTGTGTCTCCAGAAAATTTTTTCCTATATTTTCCTCAGTTAATAAACTGTAAAGAAAATAATCACGAAAAGAACTAAGATTATCTTGTGTCATGTCAAAGTGTATGCCATTATCACGCAGAATTATTTTTGGTTCTCCGTCAAAAAATAAGGTCAACTCTGCTAGGATATTTGTGCCTAGATTCTTTTCTACCACGCTCATGCCAATCTCCTCAACAAGGAGACCGACTTTCATAACATATCGTGATGAAAATCCCCTCTTTTGAAATTCCCCTTCTGCCCAATCCCTAAGCTTGATAACATTACAGATATTAAGCACTTCATCTTGAGAAACGATATCCTTATTGAAGACAAGCATGGGGAATGTTTCGGGATAGCGGATACGAAGGACAATGGCAAATAAAAGGAAAGTGCCAAAGGGAACAGCGACCATGCCAAGCCACACACCACGCACACCTATAAAAGAGGAAAACAGTATCGGAAGACCGGTATACAAAAGTAAATCCTTACAAAAAGAAAGCGATATGGCAATTTTGAAATAGCCGTTAATTTGATAATACATGGTAAAAAGGTAGAGTAATGCCACAAAGGGCATTGCGAAAGCGACAGTTCTTATAACAATTTTGGCCTCAGCAACTATTGCAACATCGGCAATGCCGAAAATACTGGCAATAGGTTCACAAAATAACCACATAACAGGGATAACTGCTCCACCAAATAAAGCTGCTACTATGGCCGCTGGTTTCATGATTTTTATTACGCCATCAAAATTATTTTCACCTAAATAAATATTAACGAGAGGTTCTGTTGCCTTTTCTACACCACTTAAACAAACCGCTAGTTGAAAAATGGAAATAACTGCTGATAAAACCGGGAAGTAATCCTGCCCGAAATCCCGCAAAAAATATATAACCAAAATCATATTGCCAACAGCAATGTATAGGGAGAGAGAGGCGTTGACATAGCTTAATTTTAGCACCTTTAAAGTGTCGCTAAAGGAACAATAAAACTTCGGCTTTAATGTCTGTGAAACAGAAAACATCCACCGTGCAAATACAGCCATAGCTCCAATCTCACTAATAAAAACGCTCAGTGCTATGCCAGTCATCCCAAAATCCAAACCTATCGTCAAAAAAAGAGCTACTATCATGTGTACCGTTATTTGGATTACCGTGGCGAATACACAATATCTGCCACCGCCGTCTGCATAAACCATCATTTGCATTAAAATATACATGGGATGTATAGCAATTGTTGCCAAAAAAGGCTCGTAATACAAACGGGCAAAGGCAGTCGTAGTTTCAGCGTGAGGATAAAAGGAAAAATATAAGTCCTCAGCCCAGTATAAGCTCACTGCTAGTAAGGCAGACAAAAATAGCGTCCAGATAATCCCTTGACCAACGAGACAATTGGCTCTTTTGGCATTAAAAGCACCTATTTCAAAGGAATAGAGATAAGCTGTTCCTGTTGCAATCATAAATTCTAAAAAAGCCGTAGCATAAAGCAAAGGAAGTACGATTTCTATCCCTGCCATGGCAGTTTTTCCAAAAAGTTGTGTCGCAAAAATCTTGTCAGCTATGAAATTCAAGTTTGTTATAAATGTTGTGACAACAGCAGCAAAAAGAAGCCGTGTAAATTGCTGACCACAAAATGTTTTGCCGACAATGGCATCTATAAATTTCATAATTTACCTTTCTAATGCGAAGTGTAATCATTTTTACCATGAAGAATTCTCTCTGCAAAAGGATGCAAAAAATCACGTTCTTCCTGTGTCAGTATACCTTCGGCAATGCTTAACATATTAGTGGCAATTTTCCGTAATGGCTGCCCGTAGACGATGGCATCATAGCCTTTTGTCATCAAATTATCTTCTGCAACTAAAATATCCTTCTCCGTTAGATTATTTTTTCGTATGCCATCTGCGGCAAATGATAATCCCTCATCCGAGTATAGCAAACCTTTTAGCAATGCACAATAAGCCAGCATTAGATATGATGATACAGAATCTGCCATTCTTAATTCCAAATAATTTTTCAATCTTACATCTGGAAAAGCCATGGACAGAATATGCGATAAAGCTTTTTCAGTCATAGGTTTTTTTTCATATAGCGATTCAGTCGTTCTGTCGCCGGTATACCGATACGTTTTCCCCTCTAGCACAAAGATAGGTGGTACAGTGCCGATATAATCAGCATAATCAGAAAAGCAGTAATCTACCTTGAAAATATTTGGCACTATACCTGTACGAGCCTTATCTACTCGTCTCCAAATATCAGTTCGTTTTAGAAAGCTCTTAAGAGTTTTGCCTTCAAAAGTTCTGGAACTATCTGTCAACATTTTTAGTATCGGAGAATAATAATAGGCTGCCTGTATTTTCCGCCGAAAATCATCCTCAGAAAAGTAATCAATAGATACCTGAAGCGAGGCTGTTCCCCGCATCATTTCACGTCCCCCATTCCCAGTTCCGACAAAGTATTTGTCCATCAGCAGATAGCGTTCTTTGGGAATCATGGGTAAATCATCTACATGGCTAGTTGGTTGACACCCTACAGTCATAAATTCATAGCCGTAGGGCAGTAGTTCAGTATTTAGATTTTTACATAAATCATCATAAACAAGGCTAATTCGTGAGATAGATGTCATAGGAAAAATACTTATTTCTAGTTGAGAAGCAGGCTCAAGAGTGATAACGAATTCATCAGTGGAAAAGCCTAATAAATCCGCCTCTTCTAAGGCTATTGCATGGGGATAATGTGACATCAACCCAAGCAAGATTTCTCTCACTCCACCTTCTCCGTAGTACGAGACGGCATTTTTGGTGTCATGACACACAATAAAGTGCTCTAACTCCACGCCTAGTCTTGGTAACGTATTGTGCTTAATTCCTTGTCGAAAGTGATTTACTAACGCTTTTTTCCATTCCTTCATTTTTAGATTCTGCCTCATCTATTGTTTCCAAGAAAAAACTTATAGGGTGAAAGCCGTCATCTTGTTTTGCACCGCAGCGTTCCTATAACCGTGATGCAAAACTTTACATGGCCATCCTCTCTTAGTGCTTGACTTTATTATTTCCACAATAACATTCGACATTCCTGCAAAAAGGGCAGTAATAACGCAGAGCTGCTGCCTTTTTTCCTAATGTCTGTCAAGCCTGCACAACACTTTTTTCATATATAAAAGGACTGCTGCGCCTCATGATGCGCAACAGTCCTATGGTTATACTTTATCGTTATCAGAATCTTTCGTAGTTTGAACTTCCTGTAGAAAGAGATTATGGGAAAGCTATATTTGTATAGCTGCCTTGGCCTCGTCCTTCGGCAGACCGTAGAACTGGCTGTCCTCCTTGAACTCAATATCAGGTGTAGATGTGATGTGTTCCACTACCGCCGCTTCGCTGGTGGCAATGTGCTGGAAACCCACCTTGTCAACAATGGTGTAAACATAATCCTCTGCAACACCGTCAGAAAGCACTTCATCGACATTATCATCAATAAGTGCCTGTAAGTTCTCGGCGGTGGTCTGGTTATCACAGATGGCCGTGATGTTCCCGACACCGTCTCTTGCAATGTATAGCATTTTATCGCCTCCTATGTGGGATAGACTTCAATCATAAGACAATAAAACTACTTATGTATAAAATTTGTTGCATTTCGGATAGTAAACTTGATATAAATGATATTTTATGGTATTATTACAGTAGTGGAGGTGCATTATGGAAGAAATAAAGCAACGCAACATATATCTTAAGCAACTGCTGGCTTTTAAGGACCAGGAGCCGGTCAAAATCATCACTGGCATTAGACGCTGCGGAAAATCGACAGTAATGAAGCTCATGATGAAATATCTAATTGAACATGATACTCTACCTGAACAAATAATTTACATGAATTTTGAATCTAATAAATTTGATGATTTTGACCGTAAACAAGTCTATCAATATGTACAAGAAAGAATCATTACTGGGAGAAAAATGTATATCTTTCTTGACGAACCACAGACTATAGAAAATTGGAATAAGACCGTTAATTCTTTTCAAGTCGATTTTAATTGTGATATATACATAACAGGTTCAAATGCTTACTTATTATCATCTGAATATGCTACTTATTTATCTGGTAGATATGTGGAAATAAAAATGTTGCCTTTATCTTTTAAGGAGTTCATAACCTTTCAAGGATATACCTTAAAAGATTATGTTTCACCAATCGGGGAACAAAGAAAACGAGCCTATGACGCTTTGGGTGAAATGACAGAGATTGCAGATTTGTTCGAGGCATATGTTCGTTATGGTGGCTTCCCAGTTTTGAGTGATATTGGACTTGAGCAGGATAAGGTTTTAGCTATATTAGATGGTATATATAACACAGTTGTAAAAAGAGATATAATTGACCGTGCCAACTTAAAACCAAATTCTCACACCATAGATTCTGTCTTGCTCGAAAAGGTATGTCAATTTCTCGCTGATAATATTGGAAGCAGTATTTCCTTCAACAATATCAGTAATACGCTTGTATCTAATAAAATGTTGCAGGAAAGAAAAAGACATGGAAAACCTGCTGTCAGAACTATTTCCAATTATGTAGACGATATAACAGAAGCGTATCTCTTTTATCCCATAAAAAGATTTGACATAAAAGGTAAAGAGTATTTACAAACCCTCGGTAAATATTACATGGTAGATACAGGCCTTAGGAATTATCTGCTAGGCTACAGAGGGGTAGATACAGGACACCAGATTGAAAATGTTGTCTACTTTGAATTACTTCGTAGGGGGTATGATGTAGCCGTTGGCAAAATTGGCAATAAAGAAGTAGACTTTATCGCTATAAAAGGTGAAGAAAAGATATATTATCAAGTTACGCAAGAGATGCGCTCTGAAGAAACCATTACACGTGAATTAGCTCCTTTAAAAGAGATAAAAGATAACTTCCCTAAGATTGTTTTAACCTTAGATAGTAATATCAAACTAACAGAAGATGGTATACGAATTATAAACTTATTGGATTTCTTGTTAAGCAACGAACATGAATGACTTTCAATCAGAAACATGATTCAATAACTCAAACTTCGCACATCCGAAACAAGCCTTCTATCAGGCGTAGCATAGGTAACTGACAGCTAAAAAGGCAACCTCATGCACATCGGTTCAGGCAATTGTGCCATAAATCAGACAGATTTTCCAAAAAGGAATCCAGCATGGCATTTAGTTCTTTTTCAAGGAAAATTGCCTCCGGAGAACAGAACCATGTGTCAAAGAGGACATACTTTGCTGGAATATCAGCGTCTTTCGCCTCCTTCAGTAAAGTCAGCATCACACTGGTAGCCTTGGTCTGCGCCAGTTTACGCAGTTTGCCCCCATTGCTTCTCGCATCAATATCTGAAGATGCTTCCTGCAGTCGGTTTTCACGTTCTGCGGAAGATAACAGGCACTGACTCAACGGCAGAAAGGAATTCCCATCACTCCAGCCAAGCGTTAACATACGGAAACCTTTGGTATATTTATGCTCTACATGGTCATAGACCTTAGCCAGCAGTTCTACCTTTTTCGCGCGTGCCCGGCTGAAAAGAGAATCGTCGATGATAAGTACATTGCGACGCTTCTCGTTGGTGAGTGGTTCAATCTTCTGGATAATTGCCGAGGATAGCTGTAATGTGAATTTGCACCAGTTGATGCTGCTGGAATTCATAAATCGGTAAAAGGTATCCTTAGCAAAAGGGATAGACGTTGAAGATTCTCGCTGCTTTTGGAAGAATGATTTACTGCTGAAGGCATTTTCAAAAGCTACCTGAAATACGTCTTTGATCGAAAGCCGCGTACCTTGTATGCATTGCAGGCTTTAAGAATCCGTCCTACATGGAATTCTTCAAGAAAATGAGAAATTTTCGAGGAAAGGAGTTCACGAGATTGATGATTATGTGCTACAATATTCATGGCATAAGCCCTCCGTTTATGTTGTGATAGTTTAGGCACTTTCATTATACAAAACGGAGACGGCTTATGCTATTTTATTTTAGAAAATCTGATTTAATAATTATTGGACAGTTTTACAACTGCGAAGTTTGAGTTATTGAGTTTTTCAACACGCCCTAGTATGTATCATAAATTTTACTTTAGTGAGATAAAGAATATTCGTTTGTTGAATTTACTTTATTTCACTAAAGATTAGTAAGATAATAAAAAAGAGTAGAACTCGGCAGAGGGCAAGGATGGTGGCAGACATGAGCATAATAACCGAAAGCAATACTATGCCTATAGGTGTGGACGATTTTCGGGAGATTGTGACAAAAAAATATTGCTTTGTCGATAAGACTCGATTTATCAAAGAAATTTTGGACGGCCATAGCAAGGTAACTCTTATCACTCGTCCCAGACGATTTGGAAAAACCTTGAACCTATCTATGCTGAGATATTTCTTTACTGTGGAAAATAAGGAAAAGAATCGGGGACTTTTTGCCGGTCTGGACATTGAGAGAGCCGGAGAGCGGTATATGGCTGAACAGGGCAGCCGTCCTGTGTTTTTTTTGTGAAGCTGTCAGAGCTTTTGCATCAGGTCTATGACCAGATGTTTGATAACCTTCTGGAGTCCCGTGGTCATTGAATGCAGGCTGGCGGAAATCGTGGAAGGTACGAACTTTACCACGGTACTGGCAAGGATTGTCAATGTGGCAGCAGATGAATTCGTACTGAATGAGCAGGGGAGGCTGGACGCAGCAAAAAACGGGCTGATTTTTTATGATTCGTTCAGTAACAGTTATTTTTCTCTGGGAGAAAAGGTAGGAAAGGCTTGGGGCGAAGGACGTAAATTTGTCTAAGACTTACAACTCATGGGTCACTAAAAGCTTAACTTCTGGTCGTTGGTCGACACTGAGTGGCCGCTGACAAATGCATCAGAAGCCTTTCTATGACGCAAACTGTAGCGAAATGAAAAACAGGCTATTGCAAGCGAAGATACGTTGCAATAGCCTGTTTGTGGTGCACTTATTTCTTCAGTTGTGCGACAAAGTAGTCCGTCACTGCCTGGCAGGCTCCTTGAGTATCATGGGTAAAGCCATGGTCTTCTCCGGGAACCAGCTTCAGCTGGCCGTTGAAGTAAATCCTGTGATAACGCTGGCTGTAAGTGTAGGGAGCGATAACATCCCCGGTGCCGTGAATCATGAAGGCAGGGCCCTGGTATCTGACAGCTGTTTCATAGATAGGCAGAGTCTGAGCTGTAAGCACATAATTTCTGCCCAAGGTCAGGCCTTTTTTGATGGGGATGGTCTCGGGGACATTGTTGGCGTCATAGCGGGACCCCTGGCAGTCTCCGCGAATAGCATCCTCACGCAGTACAGCTGCCGGGGCCATCAGGGCCAGGCTTTTGACCTTATCGGTGCCCAGAAGGCCTGCGGTCATGCTGGCCACAACGCCGCCTTGGGAATGGCCTGCCAGGGAAATGGAAGTGACGTTAGGAAGCTTGGCTGCATAGTCGTAGACTTTCTTGGCGTCTTCGATTTCATTGAGCACCGTCATATCCTGGAAGCGGCCTTCGCTTTTGCCATGGCCGTTGAAATCAAAACGCAGCGTGGCAATACCTTCCTTTTCCAGGTCATTGGCCAAAGTCTGCATCAGTTTCGTATCTTTGTTAGAGGTAAAACCGTGGCAGACAATAACTAGAGGGTACTTCTTGGCTCCATCAGGAGTCTGAAGTACGGCGGCAAGTTTGCCATGGTCGCCCTGAATGATTAAATCCTTACTTTGGGCAAAGCTTACTCCCGTGCCGATGGTCATCAGCCCCATGGTCAACAGCGAAGCGGTAATAAGTTTTTTCAGCTTAAAAATTTTCATGCTTCTATCTCCAAAATCATTTTTTCAGACGGCTGTAGTTGGCATCAAAGTAGCGACCTTCACGGATCTCATTGGTCATTCCTTCATAAGGAGCTTCGGCAATGACATCTTCATTATCAAGGCCGGCCTTGCCGATATAGGTGATTTTGGCAAACTCAGGCACCAGATACTTGGGATAATTCTCGTATTTATCCCGGGATTCGTGCATAAGGTCGATATGTTCATTTTGGAAGCAGACAGTGATTTCAGGATGGTCCTGCACCCATTTGGGGAAGAAGATGGTGCCGTGCATCTTGTTTTCGTTGGGCATGAAGTCCAAGGCCACATCTGTACCAGTGGGCTCCGTCCAGGTAACTTTGAATACGCCGTCGGTCAGTTTGACAATATCTGCTTTCTGGTCTTTTACCCAGCGGCCTGCCACCATGCCGCCATGGATGCGGTAGTCTACCGTATGGTCATTTTTGGCATACCATTCGTATTCCCAGCCATTGTCATAGGTGTAGATAAAATGGGTTCCGAGAAAATCGCTAAGGTCTTTGAATTTCATAAGTAAGCACTCCCTTTTTATGTATCTATAAACATGTAATTAAATACACATTTCCTTTGTGCTTTTATATTAAACCTGGCACAGAAGATTGTCAAGAAAAAAAATATGTAAATAATTACATCTTTTTTCTCGTGTCATGATATAATGGAAAAAACGGAAGCGGAGGAAATCGTGATGGCACAGAAGAATGTTCTTAAATACGTGGTATTAGGCTTGTTGTCCCATGGAAATTTAACAGGTTATGATATCAAGAAACTTTTTGAGGGTGAGTTGGGAGATTTTTGGTATTCCAACCATAGCCAGATTTACCCGGAGCTGAAAAAGATGGAAGATAGCGGCCTGATTGCATCCTATGAGGATACAGTAGGGCAGAAAATGACCAAGACATACTATCGAATCCTGCCACAGGGTGAAGAGGAGCTGTCAGGGTGGCTGAGTGAGCCTTTAAATGCCCTGCCGCCAACCAGAGATGAATTTTCCATGAAGCTGTATTTGCTGAATGATGCAAAGAACCCCCTGGTAAAACAGATATTCGCCCAGGAGATTGCCCGCCATGAGGAAAAGCTGCAATATCTGGAGTCGCGGTGGGAAACTTTGTTTACAGCAGAAGAGGAACAGGCGAAACACTATGGTCATTCGCTGATATTGCGGCAGGCAATCAACAGGGAAAAGCAGCGTCTTCAATGGCTGCGTGAGGAGCAGGCCCACCTTCCTCAATGATATTGTATTAGAATAAAGCCTCTCTCGTTGAATGTCTGTCACTCAGCAAGAGGGGCTTTATCCTTAGTTGATTTCCATGATAATAATATGATATCATCGATGGCTGCACTGTCCATCTTTTGTATTTGTAAAAGTGGTTCTGTTTTGATATACTTAGTTTAGTAATATGTAAATTACTAAAAAAGAGGTGAGTAAAATTGTATAACGATGCTTTCGTGGGAAGAGAACGCGAGTTGACCAAGCTGGACAAGATGTACAGCAGTAAAAAACAGAATGTAGCACTGATTTATGGCCGCCGTCGTGTAGGAAAAAGTGAATTGATAAAGCACTTTATTCAGAAATATAACCATGATGCAGTATACTATGAGTGCAAGCAGACGACAGAACTGAATAATGTTAGTTCCTTGTCCACATTGATATCCGAGAAGTTTTCTCTTCCTCCACTGGCTTTTTCTGGCATAGAAGAGCTACTGGAATTTATGTTCAAGCAGGCATGTGAGAAGAAGATAATCCTAGTATTGGATGAATACCCCTACTTGCAGAAAACGGTAACAGGATTGGACAGTATTCTACAATCCCTTATAGACCGATATATGAGCAAATCACAAATGAAGCTTATAATATGTGGCTCCTTTGTGGAAACGATGAAAAAGCTGTTGCTGAGACATAATCCTTTATATGGGCGAGTATCTTTGGTACTGAATCTGAAGCCGATGAATTATCTGGAGTCGGCCAAGTTCTATCCGTCGTTTTCCAATGAAGATAAAGTGAGGCTTTACAGCGTTTTTGGTGGTATTCCCTACTATAACAGCCTTATAGATGAAGAACTGTCGGTAAAAGAAAATATTATGGAGCTCCTAACTCTGCCTGGTTCACGGTTGGAAGATGAAGTTTCTATGTATTTGAACGCAGAACTGTCCAAAATCACCAATGCCAACGAGGTGTTTGAGGCTTTAACAAGAGGCTTTACCCGTTTTAGTGATATTTTATCGCAATCTCATATAACAAACAGTCCTACCTTATCCAAGGTGCTGGAAAAGCTTATAAATATGGACATGGTGGAGAAAGAAGCACCAATCAATGATTCGAATAACAAGAAGAAAACTGGGTATTATATCAGCGACAATATGTCAAGTTTCTACTATAAATATGTATTTCGGTATGCCTCACAGCGGCGTATAATGAACCCGGAAGTATTCTACGAACGTTACATTGAAAAGGATTTTGAACAGACATATGTTCCCAAGAGATTCGAGGATATTTGCAAGCAGTTCCTTATACTTAAAAATCAACAGGGAGATATGGCAGAGCCATTTGAAGCTATAGGGAAGTATTATTACGACCTGCCCAAGGAGCACAAGAATGGTGAATTTGACGTAGTAACAAAAGACGACCGAGGTTATGCTTTTTATGAAGCAAAATTTAGGGAAACTCCTGTTACTGCGGCCATGATTGAGGAAGAAATAAGACAGGTTAATGACACGGGGCTGTACTGCTATCAATATGGGTTCTTTTCAAGGTCAGGCTATGAAGACTTTACACGGTCAGATGTTGTCAAATATACCTTAGATGATTTGTATAATACATAAGACACGTTTTCATACTGATGGTAAGATACAGACAAATATATTGGTCATCGGAGGACAGTATGCCGTAGCACGGGGGGATAGCAGGGAGATTTTCCTGCAGGCCGCCTGTCGGATAAGGTGTCGGGTGAGCCCGGATTCTGTGATTTTTTCGCAGGCCCGGGCTTTTTTCTATGCCCGGGCTGCCAAAGGAGACTATATGCATTCGGAAATCTTTTCAAAATTGCCGCCTACTGCGATGGACTCCGCCAGAATGCGGATGCAGGTGTAAACTGCCGTGGTCTGCGTGGCCGCATTATGGACTCTAACTTAATGACATTGCTTCAGGGGGCTGTTTTTTGCTGGAAAATGGTGTTTTGAGTAGCAAGCAAACATTTTTATTGTGCATTGACAAGAACAGCAAAATGTTTATATAATAGGTTTATCAAATAACTATATAAACATATGGGAGTTTATTATGAACAGGAAAGATGTGCGTAATCACAATCTGAAAAAGATACGCAGTGCCCTGCGGTCAATGAGGCAGGCTACCAAGCCGCAGCTGGCTGAGCATACGGGCTTAAGCGTTATGACGGTAAATACGCTGGTGAAAATCCTGCAGGAGCATGGTGAAGTTGAACTCATGGAGGATTTCCTTCCCTCTGCCTCTGAGGAAGGGGGACGCCCTGCCCGGCAGTACCGTTATCTGGCCGACCGGCTGCTGGCCCTTGTCATGTGCTTTTACGAGGAGGCGGGGGAAAACAGAATGGAGCTGGGGGTAGAAAATCTTCTGGGGGATATCGTTTCTTCCGAGAAGGTTGCCTGCCATGAGGTATCCCAGGAACTTTTATTGGAGACTATCAGGCGGTATCAGGAAAACTATCCTCAGCTGGCTCTGGTGATGATGGGGCTTCCAGGAGTGGAAGTGGATGGTGTAATGGCTGTTATAGACTATCCAGCCTTGAAAGGCCTGCGGTTGCGGGAACAGCTGGAAGCTTCTACCGGGCTGCCGATTTATCTGGTTAATGACATAAATGCAGCTGTGTCTGGGTATGGCATGGTCTTGGGTCAGGCAGTAAGGCAGGAAACTGTGGTAGGCATCTACTGGCCACGTAATTACCCGCCAGGGGCAGGCATACTGCTGAATGGCAATCTTTATAAGGGGCGGGATGGACTGGCGGGAGAAATCTCCTGTGCTTTTGACCGCAGCACCTGCGTGCCTAAGGAGATTACTGTGGAGCAGGTAGCGGAAAAAATAGTCAGCTTTGTCCGTTTCTGGAATCCCCATCGCATCGTGCTGTATCATGAGGGGATAATACCTTGCATGGAGGCGGAAATCAGAAGCATGTGTGCCGTTTCCTTGCCGGAGCGTTTTATGCCGGACCTTATTCTGGGAAGGCCTTTGCGGGAGGATTATCGGCGTGGAGTACATGCTTTGGCGGGTAAGTTTCTGGAATCGTTGGGAAAGACAGGAGAGGATTCATGAATCAGGATTTGGAAAGGTCAAAGGCCAAGGAAAGGTATGCGGCGGGGAAAATGCGGCAGCATTCCACCAGAGCTTTGTTTTTCGTTGGCGGTTTTGGGGCAGCTTCCTGGGCTCCCTTGGTTCCCCTGCTTAGGGAACGGTTGGCCATTGGCGAGGATGTACTGGGGATGCTGCTGCTGTGCATCGGCATTGGCTCCCTTTTGACCATGCCGCTTTCCGGGGCAGCCGCTGTGCGTTTTGGCTGTCGGAAGACGCTGACTTTAGCGGGCACTTTCTTTGCTTTGTTTTTGCTGGCATTATGCTTGGTGGACAGTATGGTTTTGGCGGTGGTTTCCCTGCTTGTTTTTGGAGCCATGATGGGCTGTATTGATGTAGTGGCAAATATTCAGGCCGTATTGGTGGAAAAGGCTGCTAAACGCCGTTTGATGTCTGGCATGCATGCCCTGTGGAGCGTGGGAGGTTTTGCCGGGGCTGGGCTCTTTGGCATCTGGGTTGGTACTTTGGGGCTGACGCCCTTTATTTCCACCTGCATTGCAACCGGTATAATGCTGGCAACCTTGTCCATTTTTTCCCGCCATTTGCTGCCATTTGGGGGTGAAGGCGGTGGGGCTATGGTGGCTGTGCCTAAGGGAATTGTAACTTTTGTGGGCGTTGTGGCCTGCATTGCTTTCCTGGTGGAAGGGGCCATCATGGATTGGAGCGGTGTATTCCTGACCTCTGTCAGAGGTTTTGATATGTCTCTGGCTGGTACGGGCTTTACGGTCTTTTCTGCGGCTATGCTTATCATGCGGCTACTGGGGGATGCTACGGTACAGAAGCTGGGTCAGAAGCCTGTGGTGCTGGGAGGAAGTCTGCTGGCTTTCTTGGGCTTTCTGATGGTGATTTTTGCTCCGAGCCAGCTGCTCTTATATGCAGGCTTCTTTGCCATTGGCATTGGCAGTGCCAATATTGTGCCGGTGTTCTTTTCCCTGTTAGGCAAACAGAAGGATATGCCAATAAGTATGGCAGTACCGGCGGTAAGCACTCTGGGATATCTGGGAATCTTGATGGGGCCTGCGGCCATTGGCTTTTTGGCTCATCAGACCAGCCTTTATGCGGCCTTTGGTTTATTGGCTGCTTTGGTGGCGGTTCAGGCCATTATTGCGGCTTATGTTTATAAGAAAGTTTTGTAGAGGGGGAGTTTCTTATGTTGGCGGATTATCATGTGCATACGGATTTCAGCGATGATTCCCGTGAACCAATGGAGGAGCAGGCGAAAAAAGCTATTTCCCTGGGACTGAAGGTAATGTGCTTTACCGACCATGTGGATTATGGCATCAAGAAGGATTGGGACGAGGGCGATATTGAGTATCGCGGTGGCGATGGTATCGGTTTGGCGGCAGAGGAACTGCAACCCCTGGCCAACGTGGATTATCCCCAATACTTTGAAAATTTCAGCCGTGTTAAGGCAGAGTTTGCGAAAGAAATCGATTTGCGTTGCGGTTTGGAATTTGGGGTACAGGTTGGCACTATCCCAAAGTACGAGGCTTTGTTTGCGAAATACGCGGACAAGCTGGACTTTGTGCTGCTCTCCATCCATCAGGTGGAGAATAAGGAATTCTGGAATCAGGAATTTCAGCAGGGCCGTAGCCAGCGGGAGTATAACGAGCGGTATTATCAGGAAATGTACGATGTGATGAAGAAGTTCAAGCACTACTCGGTGCTGGCCCATCTGAATCTTATCAGCCGTTATGACAAGCAGGGGAAATATCCCTTTGCTGCAGTCCGGGATATGGTGGCGGAAATCCTGAAACTGGCCATCGCAGATGGCAAGGGCATCGAACTCAACACATCCTCCTGGCATTATGGCCTTGATGATACCATGCCAGCCCGTGATATTTTGCGGCTCTACAAGGATTTGGGAGGGAAAATCATCACCATTGGCTCCGATGCCCATTCAACCAAATATCTGGCTGACCATATGGAAGATGCCAGGGCTATCCTGCGGGATGAGATTGGCATGAAGGAAATCTACACGTTTAAGAATATGGAGTCTGTGGGGCATAAATTGTTGTGAAAATGGAGTTGATGGCATGAGCAAGATTATCTTTATTGATGTAGATGGTACGTTGGTGGATTATGACAATGTTTTGCCGACCTCGGCAGTGGATGTTATCCGCAAGGCCAGAGCCAACGGGCACAAGGTATATATCAGCACGGGCCGTAGCCGGGCAGAGGTTTATCAGGAAATTTGGGATATATCTGGTGCGTAAATTCACGGACGATAAGGAATATCTGGAGAAGGAACTGAAACATGCCCTGCCACGGGTGCAATGCCTGGAGATGAGCATTGAGCACATGACGGGCAAACTGGTGAATGAGTCATAAGGACGGTGAAGAATATGGACTTGAAAAGAATAGAAGGACAGCTGACGGTCTGCAAGCTCAAATCGACGGCAGCTATTGACCTGAATCAGGAGTTCTATTTCATTGGCAAGACCGATGAGGAGATATCTCTTGTATGTAAGACCGAAGATACCCCAACGAAAACGCTGGAGCGTGACGATGGCTGGCGGGCTTTTCGCATACAGGGAACCCTTGATTTTTCGCTGATAGGAATTTTGTCGAAAATATCATCCATCCTGGCTGAAAACAAGATAGGCATATTTGCGGTATCGACCTACAACACAGATTATATTCTGGTCAAAGAGGAGAATTTTGACGCGGCATTGATGGCTTTGGAGAAAAACGGATACAACATAGTGTAGTCATTTGAGAATGACTACACTATATTTTCTCTTGACTTAGAGCAAACTCCAAAGCGTAGACTATAACCAAACAATGAGTAGAGGGGCGTAGCCATGAACAGGAGAGATTTTCTGAAAGTCAGCGGCATACGAAAACCTTGGCAGAAACCACAGCCAAGGCTTTGGGGGCTGACCTTTACGAAATACGGCCAGAGCAACCCTACACTTCCCAGGATTTGAACTACAACGATGAAACCACCCGGGCCACGGTGGAACAGAAGGACGATAAGGCCCATCCGGCTCTGGCCGATAAGAATGCTAAGATTGCCGACTACGAAACCATAGTGCTGGCTTATCCCATCTGGTGGGGACAGGCTTCCCGTATTATGGACACCTTCGTGGAAAGCTATGATTTCACAAACAAAAAAATCACTGCCATCTGTACCTCCGGTGGCAGTGATATCGGCTCCAGTGCCGGTTATCTGGAAAAATCGCCAAGGGCAAGGCTCAGTGGAAGCCAGGCAAGCTCTTCAGCCCTCAGGCTTCGGCAGATGAGATAAAGAGTTGGTTCAATGGCTTAGGATTTTGATGTAAAAAGAAAACTGGTGCTAACCTTACGGCGGGCACCAGTTTTCTTGCACTTGGGGTTATTAGGGAATAGGGAAATGGGGATTATGATTTGAGTTTTTCCGAGCACTTGAGAATTTCATCGTAATGGGAAATCTTGTAGTCCAGCCGCTTCATGGTGGCTTGCAGCTGTTCCATCTGTTCCTGAAGCAGGGCACGCTGCTCTACCAGAATATCCTTGCGGGCTGCTTCGGTGCCTTCCTGAAAGAACAGGTTGACGTAGTCAATGAGGGCTTCTACCTGCACCCCGGCACCACGCATACATTTGGCAAATTCTACCCAACCGCAGGCGGTCTCGTCAAAGTCCCGGATGCCGTTTTCTTTACGGGGGACATGGGGGATAAGGCCAATCCGTTCATAATAGCGGATGGTGTCTGCAGACAAATCGTATTTCTTACTTACTTCCTTGATGGTCATATTTCTCACCTCGTTGTGGGGAAACTCATATCATGGATTAAGTGTAACAGTTGGAGTCCACTCCAAGTCAAGAACTTTTTAGGTTTCTGGCACTTTAGGTAGCTCCTGGTGGTAATTTTCCTCGAAAATAGCAGCTGCCGTTGCACATAAATCGGCACAGGGGCGTTCCGCATAATATTCCTTCGTACGTTTGGACGGTGTAGGCTGGTCATGCTTTTGCTCTAAGCCCAATAATTCGCGGCAGATGATGGAGCCTTTGCAATCTTGGAACTGCAGGACAAGTTCCTGGACTTTGCTGTACAAGGCTTTTTTCTTTTCATCGTCAGGTGTGTCGTAGCCGTCCGTTAATCCTATCAACAGGCATAGGGCTGAAACTGCACCGCAGACTTCACGGAGACGGCTGATGCCGCCTCCCATTGGTGAAGCCATTCGTAAAACAGTCTTGGGCTCCAATCCCTTTGCCTGCAAATAGTCCTCATAGGCCAGCAGCACAGACTGGGAGCAGTTGTAGCCGGAATTGAAATTTTCTTTTGCTTTTTGGGCACGAATTGACTGTTCAATAGTCATTGAATTGACCTCCATGTAAACAAAAAACTCATGGTCAAAAACCCATCAAATCAATTGGTTCCGAAACCTTGTCAGCTTTGTAGTTGCGGATGGATTCATCCATCATGGCAAGGGCTTTCTTGGAAATCTCCTTTGGAACCACTAATTCTCTTGGTTCAAGGACAATGCAGCCATTTTCATACTCTTTAACTTGGTAATAATCATATTTGGCTCCACGTAATGTCAAGCGGTGCTTGGCATCAAGGTGTGCCGTATAATCAACGACTACTGATGCTTCCATGATGATTTCTCCTTTCATGTGGGATATCCCACCCTTTATATCTATATTTTAGAGGATATGGCAAATTATGGCAAGTAAAATCTAGTGGAAATATTTTTATCACAGGTATTGACTTGAAGTTCACTCAAGGGTATAGACTTACAAACATCAGCTGAACGAAGAATGTTTGTAAGATAAAGTAAGGAGCAATTTCATGTATTTAGAGAAAGTCAATAGTCCCCAGGATATCAAAGGTTTTTCCCCGGAACAGCGTAAGGCACTGGCTCAGGAGATGCGGGATGTCATGCTGAAAAGAGCCAGCCTCCACGGCGGCCACTTCGGCCCCGATTTCGGCATTGTGGACAAAATCATAGCGGAATTGATACAAGCATACGACAAGAGAAATCCCTCGAAACCCTATAAAATAAGGGCTTCGAGGGATTTTTGCGTTGTGGAGAATATGCTTATAGGCTGGGAGCGGCTAATGCATGCCAGAATTTAGAGTTTGTGGTTTGGAGGGGGTGCATGGCTGAAAATGCCCGTTTGTAGTGTGTAGATACGCAGTAGAGGGGTGTTTGCAGGGTATGCAAAATAGCCTGCAATAAAGGAATAGAGCAGACTGTTGACGAATTTGTATGAAAGAACTAAGTAGATGGAGGTGGCGCTATGTGGCAGGAAAAATCGATGTGACATTTGATTTCACCAAGGATTCTCCTGGCTATTGGGATGGTTTTTGGGACCGGAATGAAGGACTGGGGGCAGGAGCATGTGACCCGGATGCTTGCAGCTCTACACTTCAAAGATATCATCAGCTGTTATGGAGCAGGACATTGCCTAATGGTGAAGCTTTTGAGCTGTTGCGAGGAACAGGCCACATGTATCTGAATTGGCGTGGTATGCGCTTCGGTAGTGATTCTATACTGGCCAGTTTTCGTTATCGGGACAATAGGAGTGTCATTGAGGCAGTTAAACGGTCTATGCCTGATTACCAAACATTCATGGAAGATTTTCTGCATAAGACGTATACCATTGGTGGAATGATAATCTTCCCCAAGCATCATGACAGTATGAATCAACGCCGGGGTACTGATAAACAGATACGCGACCGCTGGGATTTGACGCTGGAGTGTATCCGTAGATTTTATAATGGTGAAGCCAGTCCGCTGTCCGATGTGATGGAGCGGGACCGTGACTTCTTCGCACTATTTAATGACTTCAAGGGATACGTGGACTTCTTTTACTTGCAGGACTGTGTGACGGAAGATTACAAGAAGGTACGGTTTTGGCTGGGGGATGGTAGCTTTACTGATCAACCCTTACCGCAGACAGTTGAGGAATATTTGGCCTGGATTGCAGCTGAGCTGGATTTCGTGGAAAAGCGTAATGGCAGGATAAAGGCGGCGGTAGCATGAGGCTTTTCTGATGGTAACAATGGATTAGGATGTGCGATGATGAAAATAGCAACATGGAATGTAGAGCGACTAAAACATCAAACTTCCCTTGATAAAATGATTTCTGCCATTGAGGCCGTTCAAGCTGATATCCTTGTGCTTACTGAAACCGATGAGCGCATAAAACCAAATTATCGTTATAGTTTCCATACCCAAAAATTACATGGAGCACCAGCCGACTATCATATGCCGGGGCGTTATAAGGATTATGCCGTAGCTAATGTATACGCAGCTACGGAAAATAGGGTGTCTATCTATACTAACTATCCATGTGCCATGCAATATGAAACTTATGACAGATATACTGCCTTATGCATCGAATTAGAGACCGAAGCCGGGAATTTACTGGTGTATGGCACAATTATCGGTATCATCGGCAACCGGGATGAGTCGTTCAAGCAGGACTTGCTTCAGCAAGTAGGCGATTTTGAGCGTTTGTCAAAATTGGGGGATATATGCATCTGCGGGGATTTTAACTGTTCTTTTGCCGATAACTATTATTTTACGAACTTTGGCAGGGAGACACTCAGGGCATCTTTAACTCGTAACAAAATCTCCCTGCTCACGGGAAGTCAGCAGGAGTGTATCGATCATATTGCTATATCACGGAATTTTTTAGGTGTCGGTAATGTCACTATAACGGAGTGGAATTTGGATAAATCACTGTCAGATCACAAAGGAATTGTCGCTGAAATTAAGCTCAATTCAGATATGAGAGCGGAGGCGTTCGGTATGAATCTTAGTGAGATGGGTTTTCGTGGCTTATATCGCAACTTCACTATTTTGCAATTAACAGAGCGGCTAAAATGTGCTGCTAATGAATTCCCTGGAGCAAATAACGCAGAGTATGCCCTGGTTTATGGGTATATTGACCATACTGCTGGTCTTACTCTTGAGATTTTATCGCTAGGCAATAAAAGTGGAGATGGATTTGAATTTGAAAATGGAAACAACGATATACGCTCATTCATCAGGGTAGGAGCAGTGAAAGACTGTATATTTTACAATGCTGATAACAACGAAGAGTATACGCCTCAGTACCGTGAGAAAATAGAAATGCTGAAGGGGTATACATCATCAGAAGATATAGAAAAAATTCGTGACATGACATTCTTGGACACTTGTCGGAGTGCGGAGTACCCCGATGATGTTTTGGTATATTTGTTCAAGGAAGGTTGCAAGCCTGAAGGATGCTGGGTAAGAGTTGAGAAAATTGCTGAGCCTGGATTAGCTGGCATTCTGCTAAATGAGCCTGACCAAAATATAGGATGTCATGCAGGTGACATGATACAATTTGGCATTCAGCAATTAAAGGACGGAACCATAGTCTGTTTCTCGAATTTTGATTGAGGTAAGAGTCTATCTTGTGATGACCAAACGGCACAGCTATGAAGGGAGAGCATAATGCCATTAGAAATCGTACGTAACGACATAACGAAAATGCAGGTTGATGCCATTGTAAATACGGCGAACCCAAAGCCAATAGTGGGTGGGGGCGTTGACCGGGCGATACACAAGGCGGCAGGAGCAGAGCTGCTGGTGGCACGGAAGAAAATCGGTGCCATTGCTACAGGTAAGGCAGAGGTTACACCAGCCTATGGCCTTCATGCCAAGTTTGTCATCCACACAGTAGGGCCAGTCTGGCAGGACGGGGGACATGGGGAGCGGGAACTGTTGTCCGATTGCTATGCAAATTCCCTAAAGCTGGCGGCAGAGAATGGTTGCAGTTCTATAGCCTTTCCGCTTATTTCGGCAGGCGTATTTTGCTGCCCCTCGGAGATAGCCATAGCAGTGGCAACTCAGGCTATTAGGGATTTTTTGGCAGACCACGATATGGATGTCTATCTGGTGGTGTTTGACCATAAGGCGTTCAAAATCTCCAGTAGCCTGTTTGAGGATGTGCAGAGTTTCATTGATGAGAGATACATCGAGAAACGTCTGGCCGAGGAATATCGCGGGGATATGCGGGAAAGGCGCACGGTTTTTGAAGAAGCGCAAGAAGATGGATTTTTCGATATTCCGCAGTGGATGGGGAAATCAAAGGAACGTTCTCTGGAAGATTTGCTAGATGAGATTGACGATACCTTCTCTGAGGCATTGCTCAGGATTATCGACGCCAAGGGCAAGACAGACCCGGAAGTTTATAAGCGAGCCAATGTTGACCGCAAGCTATTCTCGAAAATCCGCAACAATCCTGCCTACAAGCCAAGTAAGGCAACAGCATTGGCTTTTGCGGTAGCCTTGGAGCTGAATCTGGATGAAACCAAGGATTTTATCGGACGGGCAGGCTATGCTCTGTCTCGTAGCAGTAAGTCGGATATTATCGTGGAGTACTTCATCCAGCATGGAGAGTTTGACATCATCACCATCAACGAAACGCTCTTTGCCTTCGAGCAGCCACTCCTCGGTTGTTGATTTGTCGCACAGCAGGCGACCATACCAGCGTAGGATTTTGCTAGAATAGAACCATCAAAGGAAAAGGAGTGATTGCTATGCTGGGAGCAATTGTTGGTGACATTGTAGGTTCTGTTTACGAGTGGAACAATATCAAGACAAAAGATTTTCCGTTGTTCCGGGATGACTGCTTCTTCACGGATGATACGGTCATGACCTGTGCCGTGGCTGAGGCTATCATGAACGGTGGGGAGAAGGATGACTTTATCGATGCCATGAAGAAATATGGCAGGATGTACCCTGATGCTGGCTATGGTGGCAGGTTTGGGGCATGGCTGTTCTCAGACAACCGTGAGCCGTATAACAGTTTTGGCAATGGCTCAGCCATGCGGGTGGCTCCCTGTGCCTGGGGGATGGACTGCGGCTTTTGTGCCAGAACGGGAATGTGGCCATCAAATGGCAGAGCCGGAGCAAGGTTATCTGCGGAGGTTACGCATAATCATCCAGAGGGTATTAAGGGAGCCATGGCAACTGCCGATGCAATATTCATGAACCGCTTTAACTTTGGTGGCTATTACCTTGATTATGGAAAGCCCATCAATGATAATCCGGAAGAATGCAAAAGACTTGTCAAGGAGCATATCGAGAAGGAGTATGGTTACGATTTGTCTCGTACTCTGGATGATATTCGCCCTGGCTACCAGTTTAACGAAACCTGTCAGGACACCGTGCCTCAGGCCATAATAGCATTTCTGGAAAGCACGGACTTTGAGGACGCTATACGCAATGCCATATCCCTTGGTGGTGACAGCGACACGCTGGCGGCAATCACCGGTAGCATTGCTGAAGCTGCCTACGGTATTCCTGACTGGATTAAGGATAAGGCATATTCCTATCTGGATGAGCCGCTGAAGGATGTGCTACGGCGGTGGAGAAAGTATATAAGCAACATCAATGGTGATCGCGGAGCATTTCACACGATGCTTACCGGCATGAATGAATATCTCCGCAACAACCCTTAGGTGTGATGTGGTGAAGTTTTCAAGGCGCTGGAGGAGGGGACGACCGAGCAGGAGGGAACCATGAACCTATCAGATAATGTAACACGGGATATGTTGGCTGATGTTATCGAGCAGGCGCTGGAAGATATTGAAGCACATAGGTCAGAGGCTAGAGCGGCTTACGAGGCAGATAACAGCGATTCGTTCCATATGAATATGGATATAATGTTTGGGCTGGCTATTGATGTTTTTCGGTCACGCCTGTCTACATTGTGTGAAGATGAATGCAATGAGAATAGGAATTCAAAAGGCAGTTAAGGAACTTTTTATAGAAGGGATGGCGCTGGATGTGTCAAAAGGGTGAGTTCTATAAAGAATTGGCGATATATGTGTATGAAAAATTCGGTCTGACGAAGGATGACATCTTAGCCATGGGGGAGGAAGAACTCAACACATTATACGAAAAGGCCTGCGATAATGAAACAGATGAAGTTTGCAGGTGTGAGGATATTGACTACGGAGACAATAAAGAATTGAAATTAGCAGAAGATTTTTCAGATTGGTTGGCAGATCTATGATAATGTCGCATGACAGGCGACCAAAGGCCCCCTTGTCTTAGGTAGAATAAAACTATCAAAGATAAGGGGGCGTTTTCAATGAAGAAAGGATTAACAGAAATCGTGTTTATTCTGGATAGGAGTGGCTCCATGAGCGGCTTGGAGGCTGATACCATCGGCGGCTTCAACTCACTCATCAAGAAGCAGCGGAAGGAGCCAGGAGAGGCTATTGTTTCCACAGTGTTGTTTGATGATACCTGCGATGTCATCCACGACAGGGTGCCGATGGAAAAGGTAGCAAAGCTGACGGAAGATACCTACTTTGTCCGTGGTTGCACGGCACTGCTGGATGCCGTAGGTGGTGCTATTCACCATATCGGTAACATTCACAAGTATGCTCGTGATGAGGATAGGCCGGAGAAGACGCTGTTCATCATCACCACCGATGGCATGGAAAATGCCAGTCGGCGGTATACTTACAAGAAGGTCAAGAAGATGGTGGAGCGGCAGAAGGAGAAGTACGGTTGGGAGTTTCTGTTCCTGGGGGCCAATATGGATGCCATAGCAGCTGCAGGGAATATCGGCATCCATGCTGACAGGGCGGCTACCTACCAGTGTGATGCGGAAGGGACGGCTCTCAACTATGAAGTACTAGAGGAAGCTATCCACCATGTGCGTAACTTCTCTGAGCCACTGGCACCTTGTTGGATGCGTAAGATTGATGAGGATGTAAAGCGGCGTGGCGGCAGAAAATAAAAGCGACTATGAGGCTGCTCGGCAGATGGCTGGGCAGTCTTTTTGTTCGGTTTTGCTAGAGAACAGCCCCTCTCTGGTGTATAATGGATATTGAAAATTATAGGAACGAACGGGAGATTTACATTGAAGGTACTGAATTTTTATGGCGGCGCTGGCATTGGCAAGAGTACCATCGCCGCTGACATATTTTCGAAGCTGAAGCGCAAGGGGCATAAGACGGAATTGGTAGGTGAATACGCTAAGTGGCTGTGGTATCAGAACGCCACAGACATAGTAGAAGACCAGCTATACCTTTTTGCCGAGCAGGTACATCGGCTGAAGACGCTGGAACGGTATGGCGTAGAGTATGCGGTCTGTGATTCGTCCCTACCGTTGAATATCATCTACAACAACACGCCGGATGAGCTATTTGATCAGCTGGTGATGCATGAACATGCCAAGTTTGACAATGTGGAATACCTTCTGCGGCGCAATGACGAGTTTATCAGCATCGATGGGCGCAAGGAGACCAATCTGGAACGGGCAAAGATGAAGGACGAGGAAATCAAGGTAGTTCTGGAGGGGGCTGGGATTAGCTATACGGTCATATCTCCTTGGGAGACAGACAAGGTACTGCTGGACTTGAAGATGAAGTGAGGTGCGGGCAATGAAGGTATATTTTGCTGGCTCCATCCGTGATGTGGTGTTGAAATAAGCTGCTTTATTAGAAGTTTAAGTTTTAGGCGATGGAGATACGAGTTGATGAAAAGTATAGAAGTCGTTGCCGCTGCAATATATAAAGATGGCAAGGTATTGGCTGCACAGCGGGGCTATGGTGAATTTAAGGGCGGTTGGGAATTTCCAGGGGGAAAAGTTGAGCCTGGAGAATCGCTTGAGGAAGCGATTGTGCGCGAAATTCAAGAAGAAATGGAAACGATGATTGAAGTCGGTGAAAAGATCGGAATCGTTGAGTATGATTACCCCAACTTTCACCTCAAGATGCACTGCTTCTGGGCAAAGGTAAAAGAAGGAGAATTTAAGCTCTTAGAACATGATGAAGTTATGTGGTTAGATAAGAAGAGTATCCAAACTTTACAGTGGTTGCCGGCAGATGTGGAGCTAGTGGAGAAAGTTGCGAAGAGATTGGATTATCATTCATGACGAATTACTGGCGTTATAGTCAGCGATATATTTTTAGAGGTGATAACTAAATGTCCATATTTTATGTATATCAAAATCAGACGTACCAGCATGAACATGACGGTGGCTATGTATGGTCGCCACAACGTGATAAAAGAGGTTGTGAGAATCAAGGATATAAAATCATGACGGAGATACGTAAGGGTGATTTCATCATCCATCATGCTAGCACAGCTATTCAGGCGGTAGGAATAGCCACTTCTGATTGTTATGAATCACAGCAGCCGCGGGCGCTGAAAGATGCTAAGACGGATGTGGATTGGGATAATGATGGCTATCGCGTGGATGTAGACTACGTTGACTTCGATGTGCCACTCGATATGCGTACGTGTAAGTCGTGGCTGGCAGAGCATTGGACACAGAATAGTGCTTTCAATCGCAAGGGTATGGGAAAACAGCAGTACATGTGTCATGTGTCTAATGAACACGTGCTATTTTTGATGGAACAGTCACTAAAGCATCAACGCCGCACTTCCGTCAAAGAAATTATAGAGCGGGTTATGGTGCAGGCTGGTGGTAGGTTTGCATCGAGGCGTCACTGATTACGCCAAAGTGGCATTGTTATTACAATGTGGAGTGTTTGCTGTGTTAATCTGTCGATGAGGTGCTGCTGGATTTGAAGAAGAAATGAGGCTCATAATATGAAGGTGTATTTTGCAGGCTCCATCCGTGGGGGGCGGCAGGACGTAGAGCTCTACCGCAAGGTTATAGCGGTTTTAAAGGAGAGACACCAGGTGCTTACTGAGCATGTGGGCGACCTTAGTTTGTCTACGGTGGAAGACAAAGGTGATAAAGCCATATATGAACAGGATACAGCTTGGTTGCGGGAATGTGACATTGTGGTAGCAGAATGTACACAGGTGTCATTAGGCGTAGGCTATGAACTGGCTTATGCTGAGGCGCATGGCAAGGAAGTACATATTTTCTATCGTCCCCAGGAGACGCAGCTCTCGGCTATGCTATCGGGGAATGAACGGTTCCACATCCACAGATATGCTGATGAAAATGAGATATTGGCATGGGCGAGAGGACTTGATGAGGCGCTTACGTGTGTTAAAGTATATAAGCAGAGCGGATTGGAAGTGCCGGTGCAGACGGATATAAGTGAATAGACAAATGAAATATGAAGTTTTCCGAAGAGCAATGCATAGAAAGGCCTCGAAGCCTTATAAAATGAGCGACTACGAGGCCTTTTTGTATTAATGGGGTATGCTGGGGATGAGCAGGTATGTCTGAGCCTGTTTATGGTAACTCACAGTTTCTCATAATAATCACGTATCTTCTTGGCCATCAACGCACGGCGTTCCTTCAAAAATTCAGGGTAATCAGATGAGGTCATTGTGGTAATTCTATGGGGGATACAGTTGGCATCCAGATTTTCCCAGAAAACGGATTCCTCTGCAATTGTACCGCAGGTGAGCTTGTCAGTACCACATTGTGACAGTGCTTGATTGAAATAATCGTTTGGGGCCTTTTTGCCCACGGCAATGTTGACCGTGGTATCGAGATAGGTATAGTTCGCCACTTGGTTATAAAGTGATTTGTCGTTATAACCGTTTTGCTTCAGATACTCCTTGGGGAAGATGTGATGAACATCCCCGGCTACAGTAATAAGGTGCTCCACTTTGGAGGTGGTGGACAACAAGGAATGATCACCGAAGAAAACTTGCGCTGCTAAGTAAGTATTGAAATAAGGGCTGCTGATGGAGGAAGTCTCCATACTCTGCACGAGGCGTACGTTCCAGAAGGTATCAGAGAGCATAGATTCTTCATTTTCCTTGAAGAATATTAAAAAGCCCTTGTCCTTGATACCGCGCAAGTCCCTGTCCATCTGAGATTCTGGAGAGGAAATATAGCGCCCGGTCAGGACTGAGAGTACGAACCATTTCTGAATGTATCGCTTGATTTCGGTCTTTGCCACTTCGTCACCGTTCTGCAGGATGAGGAAAAGGGTATATGCAAAATCTAGTGTCATCATTGAGTTTATTAGCTTGGAAGAGATGAAACCGGCAGACTTGATGGCTAGTACAAATTGCTTGAAGTTGTATTCGCTCATGAAATTCAGTATGCCGTTCGCCAGCTTCTTAAAGCTGTTCTCTGCGATTTCCTCCTTAAAGGAGCGGTCCTTGAAATCCCTGCCGGAGAGAAGACTCACCAAGTCACCCAGTTTGCCACGATTGAACTGGTGCATGAAGGAAACACGCAGCATATCATTATATTCCGGGTCGTAGATGTCATCGTAATCGTCCTTAAGCCATTTCATCTTGGCACCGTAGGGAGACTGCATGAACTCAGCATCCACGGTTTTCAGTTTGCTGTAGAATGCTGGTTCTACGGCGAGGTGGCAGAAATAATCGATGGCTTTGCGGAGTAGGTTGCCACCATAGCCTTCGTCAGCAGCAATTTTAGACATGGCGAAATCAGCTTCATTGAGCCGCTTCCCCTGGGAATTGATGCGCACGAAGATTTCTGTTACTTCACTAATATCCAGTTGTGGTATAAGCTCAATGGCTCCGATTTGGCAATTCTGTATACCGAGTAGTTTCAGGATTGCTTTATTGACTTCACTTTTCGAGACGGAGGGGTTCTTCGCCGTGAATTCTTCAATAAAGCCATAGCTGTCGAATTCTGGCTTGAATACTTCGGAAATATCTGCAATCCACATGGGACTCTTAATGTGGACGGGGGTATGTACGGCAAACCGTTCTTCATCCTCACCTGCAATGGGGTTGAAGGCAATGCGGATGGGTTTTTCTTCGTAATTTTCAGTTAGTATGTTCTGTCCGGCTATGGCTGCCATGAGTGCTGTGATACGTTGCTGTCCATCGATGAGGATTTTCTTTCCTACGGAACTGGAGCCATCCTTAAGCTTCACGTTTCCGTTTTGCCAGATTATGATGTAACCGGTGGGGTAGCCGTTGTATAGAGAATCTATCAGGTCACGCACTTTGCTGGCCTTCCAGACAAAAGGACGTTGGATTTCAGGAATGGCGATGTTGCCTCCTTCAATGAAGCCCAATAGGGTATTTACAGAATATTGATTTACATTATATTTGCTCATTGGTTGTTCCTCAATTCTATATGTGGGGGGGAATCCACACTACAGGTATAACTTGACGACTAAAAGCTAATTTCGAGGCAGAAGCGATTAAATCCTGCTGATATTTTAGAATGTATACCAAAAGAGACTACTATTTACTGAAAAATCTGTTTTTTATGCAGAGATGTAATGAAGGAGCAACTCAAGACGTTTGACAAAATCTTGTGGGTATTGTTCGATGAGCGGACAAAACTGGTGTATGATGGAGCGTCGCAGAAACGCTGAAATCAAAGGAAATTTATGATAGGCTTATAGAGGGGGATGGTCAGCTGGATTGGTGGTCGGGGACCCCTTACGCCATCATGGAGATGCATCCTTCTTCCTGTGCAGGGAGCTGATACCCGGTTTTCTTAACGGCATTACCGGTGAGTATGTCACCCCGAAAGGGTATTTCGTGGATGAAGCTGAGGCAGAGGATTTTGACAAAGCCTTTCCCCATAAGGAAAGAATGGTGCTGCCGGGGCAGATTTTCTAAGCTAAGGCACTATCTGTTCGATGGATTCTTTGATTTTGAACACATCGACTACGAGTTCCTTTTCGTGAAGTTCGTCGATGTAACAGATGGCGTGTTTTTTGTCGATGGTTGCTTTGAGCAGCTTGCCCTGCTGCCCATCTTTTTCGTAGCGGCCTTTGAACCAGCTGGCCTTTTCCTTGTCTGCTGTCCATGACAGTCCATAGAATGCCCGGTTGGGGCTTACACCGCGGTATACGGTTATGGAAGTGGGGAGGCTGTCGAAGTAGGCCTGCTCGTCTGGTGTCATTAGTTTTGTGGCCTTGCGGAAGTATGCGACAATTTCTTCCCGGCTCACATTTTTATCCTGGTTGGGGTCTTCTTCGTCCAACCAGGATTTTTTTAGGTACAGAGAAAAATCCTCCACATCCATATATTCGCAGCACTTTTTGAACCAGGTCATTTTGTCGGGGTTGGGAATCCGGCCGTAAAGTTCCGCAAGGGTACTGGCAGGAGTAGGGGGAGGAGAGGTCAGCAGGGAGAGGGTTGCATTTTCGATTTCTTGCAGATTGGTTTTCATGGGAATCACCTTTCAGGATGGGATTTGATTTTTAGAAGCCGGAAAACCTGCTCAGCCGTATCGGTCAGGTTTTGGCGGGCAGTGCCCGGTTCCATGGCATCCTGCAGTGTAGTAACCTGCCGCAGGATGGGGAAATAGGCGTCTATGCCGTGTTCGTTGCATATTCTTGCATCCGGTGCCACGCAGCCGGAGAAAGCTATGACCGGTTTGGCGTGGCTTTTGGCAATTTGGGCTACGCCGATGGGAGCTTTGCCCATGACGGTCTGACCGTCAAGCTGCCCTTCGCCTGTGACAACAATGTCGGCATGGGCAATATGGTCTTCCAGCTTTGTTTCCGTCATGACGATATGGATGCCGGATTCTAATTTGGCGTTGGTGAAGGTCAGGAAGGCAAAACCAAGGCCACCGGCAGCTCCGGCTCCGGGAGCGTCAGGATTGGCATGGGGGTATTTTGCCTGGGCAAGCTCTGCATAACGCGTTAGCCATCTATCCATTTGGGAAATCATATTGGGGGGAGCACCCTTTTGTGGCCCGAAGACAGCACTGCATCCTTCCGGTCCGCAAAGGGGATTGGTGACATCACAGGCGATACGGAAGGTACAATCTTTAATTTCCGGCAGGACATCGCTGTCATCAATAGCGGCCAGTTTTTCCAACGCAAGGGCATTATGGGAGACAGGATTCCCCATGTCGTCCAGCATTTTGTATCCTAAGGCCTGCAGCATACCCAGCCCGCCGTCGTTGGTGGCACTGCCGCCGATGCCGATAATAAAGTGACGGCAGCCCTTGCGGATGGCATCCAGCAGCATCTCACCAACTCCGTAGGTAGTGGTGTAGAGGGGATTGCGTTTTCCCTTCGGCACCAGGGTAATTCCGGCAGCGGCCGCCATTTCCATGATGGCGGTTTTTTCAGTGGCGAGAATGCCATATTGGGCAATTATTGGCTCGTCTAAAGGGCCTGTTACTTTTACCGTTTGCAGTTCGCCTCCCATGCCAATGGTAAGGGCTTCAACCGTTCCCTCGCCGCCATCGGCCAAAGGCAGGATTTTTATATTGCCCCCAGGGCAGGCACGGAGAATACCTGTGGCGGCAGCTTCTCCAGCCTCTAAGGAACTTAGGCTCCCTTTGAAGGAATCAATGGCAATTACGATGTTCAAAATAACTCTTCCTTTCCGGCAATCTTATCAGGCAAGATTTTCCCCTGCCTTTTCCAGAATCCTCATCTGCTCCAAGGTTTGCTCTTTCGTTACCAGAGGTGGTGCTCCGTTGATGATTGTTTCATACAGGGCATCATAATAGCGTGCATAGTCACCTTTTACGGTGGGAACTTTTTCTTCGTGATAGAGACCTTCCTCGTCGTAGTAAGTCAAAGTCCCGTAATGTTCCGGGCTGTCCAGGCCAAAATCATCATGTCCGGCTGGCAGGTAAAACTTCTTCAAATCCGCTTCCTGCCGGTCTTCGGTTTCCTTGATGAATACGCCCCTTGTGCCGTATACGGCAAAGCTGGGGCGGGGCTTGGCCCGGAAATAGCTGGACTTTACCGAGACCTTCAGTCCGTCGTAGAAAAAGGCAAAATCAAAATAGTCGTTCATGCGGCCTGGCCCCAGGAGCTGCCGTACATCGCTATGAATATCTTCGGGACTGCCGAAATAGGAAAGCACCTGGTCTACCGTATGGCAGGCATGGGTGTATAGAAAGGCATGGTCTTTTCGATAGGAATTTTCTCCTTCCGGCACATGGGGGCGGTAGTAGTCATAATGCATATTGATTTCGAAAAGTTCGCCCAGCTTGCCGGATTCGATAACCTGCTGAGTGGTAAGGAAATCACTGTCGAAACGGCGGTTTTGGTAGCATTCCAAGGTAAGCCCTTTTTCCTCAGCCAAACGGAACATTTCTTCCGCATCTGCAAGGCTCAGGGCAAAGGGCTTTTCCACTACGCAATGTTTCCCAGCATTTAGTACCTGCTCCACTAAAGATTTATGGCCATCTACGGGAGTGCAGATAATCACGGCCTGGATTTCCTGGTCAGCGAGCATTTCATTTAGATTATCCGTATACATGATGCCGTCAAAAGGAGCCCAGCCGCCTTTGCCCAAAGTCCGCTGGTAAACGGTCTTGACTTTGATTTTTCCCGGCCTGTTCAGGGCAAAGGGCAGATGATAGCGGTTGGTGCTTTTGCCGTTGCCGATATAGCCGATTACGAGTTCCTGCTTTTTATTCATAGGTAACCTCCAAATCTATCCCTGTACGGATGAAGCGATATAAAAGCCGATAAGGGCAGCTCCCAGCCCCAACAAGATGTTTGTTCCCATATTGGCAAAGGCAAGAAACAGACTGCCACCGCGGATAAGGGTTAAGGTTTCCATGCTGAAAGATGAAAAGGTTGTAAATCCGCCTAAGAACCCAACCGTTAGCAAGAGGCGAAGGGATTCAGGCAGCATATGTGTGGATTTTGCCAAAGGGAGCAGGAATCCCAGCACAAGTGCCATAAGGAAACTGCCCAATGTGTTGACGAATAGGGTACCGAAAGGAAACGTAAGACCAAATCTGGCACCAATCGCCAATGTGGCAAGATAACGGCATATGGCACCCAGTCCGCCGCCGATGAAAACGTAAAATAGCTGCATGATATTCCTCCCATTATACTTCAGCTACAATGCTTCCGATTTTCGTGTAAATCATGCCGTTTTTCCCACGGTCAGAACGCAGGAGCGAGATTTCAGATACATCCATGGTGTCTGTCGGAAGTTGCTGTAGCAGCTTATCCATGCTGCCGATAATCTCAGCTCTTCGAACCATGGTGATATGGGGAGAGAATTTTTTGCGGTCATAGGGGATTTCCTGTTCGGCAAGAGCCCGTCTGAGCTGGCGTACACAGGCGGAAAGGGACTCATTGGGGGATATTCCTGTCCAAAGGGTATCATGGAAGGTTCCTGCCCCATCGAGCTGAATGGTAAAGGGCGTAAAAGATACTGAGGATATGGCATCCATAACGACATCGGGATTGCCGTATTCCCCGATAAAGGCAAGGGTCAGGTGCATGTTTTCAGCAGGAACGAAATATCCCCGCACGCCGATGCCCCGCCAATGCTGCTGGAGGTTCAGGAGAGAGTCCTGCATGGCTCCAGTAATGGATATGGCAAGAAAAAGTCTCATGGTGAAAACTCCTTGTTTTTTGTTTCTATTATCATTCTATCATGATAGGACGATGGCGTCGATTGTATGGACGGAGACAAAAAAATTCCTGCTACTTGGGGATAGCAGGAATTGTATTTGGGAAGCTTCAAGTAGTTTTCTATATTATGCCAATCAAATATTGCACCAGCAGGGACATGCAGGCTACTGCTGCCCAGCAGCAGAGTCCCAGGAAGATGGGCCTTAGCCCGTGTTTCACAAGTTCGCCCAATCTGGTATTGAGGCCGATGGCTGTCATGGCCATAACAATAGCGAATTTGCCGCAGGTGCCAAGCGTCTGGGAGAGGGTTTCGGGCAGAATGCCAGTGGTGTTGACGATGGAAGCCACCACAAACCAAAGGATAAACCAGGGGAAGATTTTCCGGAAGTTAAATCCAGCACCAGCGTTGGCTTTTTCTCGTACCATCAGCAGGGCAAAAATCAGGCAGACAGGTACAATCATCAGAGCCCGGGTGAGCTTTACGATGGTGGCCAGCCCGCCAGCTTCTTCGCTATAGGAATATCCGGCTGCCACAACGGAAGATGTATCGTTTACCGCTGTACCGGCCCACATGCCAAAGCCCAGGTCAGACATATTCATCAGATGCCCCAAAAAGGGAAAGATAAATACAGCCAGCACATTGAAGAGAAAGATAGTGGAGATGGAAAAGGCAATATCCTTGTCCTTGGCACCAATGACCGGTGCAACAGCCGCAATGGCCGAGCCACCACAGATGGCAGTGCCTGCACCAATAAGAGTAGTGGTATTGCGGTCAAGATGCAGCATTTTGCCTACGCCCAAGGCCACCACAAAGGCCGTCAGCAGGGTGAATATCATGACGGAAAAGGACTGGCTGCCAATAGCCAGCACATGGAAGAGGTTCATTTCAAAGCCCAGCAGGATGATGGCATATTGGAGTATCTTCTTGCCTGTAAAAGCGATGCCTGGCTCTAAAGAGGATGGCCGCTTTATCCCCGCCAACATCATGCCCAGCAGTATGCCAAATACCGGCCCGCCGATAATGGGGAACTGTCTGCCTAAAAGCCAAGCTGGTATGGCAATGACCAAAGCCAGCAAAATACCTCGGATGTGTTCTTTCTTCATTGTATTAGGATGCCTCCTCGAATATCGTTACGGAAACATCCTAGCACTTGCTAGGTAAATTGTAAAATACTATGATTTAATGATTTGTATAGGTTATTGCCTATGATTCTGCATCGAAATTTCTGCAGAGGGCCATAAATCTTTCCATAGCTGGAGTAAGGTATTTGTTGATATGGCAGACAATCCGAAAGCTTCGGGTAAAGGAGATGCCGGGGATGGCAAAAGTTACCAGTTTTCCAGATGCCAACTCTTGTCTGGCTACCCGCTCGGACAAAACTGCTACCCCGAAGCCCGCCATAACTGCCTGTTTGATGCTTTCGGAGTTGTTGTAAGTACCGATAATGTTGGAGGTTAGGCCCTTTTCTGCCATTATCCGCATGAATATTTCCCGGGTGCCGCTGCCTTCTTCACGGGTAATGAAATCCAGCTGGGCCAGGTCGGCAATGGTACGGGGCAGGGGATTATCTGGGGCTGTCAGAAATACCAGTTCATCGGCCATAAAGGGTGTTTCCCTTAAGTAGGGGGAATGTATTTTCCCTTCCACTAATGCCAAATCCAATTCATCATTTAGTAGGGCTTTTTCCAATGTGGCCGTATTGTGAATGTAAGAAAATACCCGTTGCCCGCAGGATTTGCGGAACCTGTCCAGCAAAGGGATAAATACGCTTTCTCCCACGGATAGGGTAGCACCAATCCGCAGAGGAGAGCCCTTGGCAAAATCCCGCATGGCAGATTCTGACCGGTCAACAAGGCCTACAATATGACGGGCATATTGCAGAAGCTCCTCCCCTGCGGCGGTCAAAAACAGCCTCTTGCTCAGCCGCTCAAAAAGCCTTGTTCCATAATGTTCCTCTAGTTCCCGGATAGCCTGACTTACCGAGGGCTGGGAAATATGCAGTTTTTCGGCGGCCCGGGTCATGCCGCCTTCGTCATGAACGCAAAGAAAAATCTGAAAATGGCGTAAGGTCATAGAAGGGCTCCTTAAGGCAGACGTTTTTCAAAACGGAACATCCCCTCGGGGAATTGTTCATCATGTTCTTCCTCGTCATCCTTAGGGTCAGGATGATGGGCGTTAAAGAACTCCACGATATGAAACCCGCAGCGGTTCACATAAAAGTGGATGTTACGCTTTTCGAAATAGGGTGTTACGGTCTCCCACAACTTGACCTCAGGATACATTTTTTCTACCGCACACCATGCGGCATAGCCGATTCCCTTGCTGTGAGCATTGGGGGAGACAAATAGAATCTCCAGCTCGCCATGACTGCCGTCAACTTTTACGATAAGGCCGCCAACAGGCTGGGATTCCTGCATAATGCGGTAGGCGGTGCCTTCGGCAATGGATTTTTCAATGGTGTCTCGGGAGATGATTTCGCCATCTTCTTCAAAATGGTTGTCCCGCAGGCCAAATTCTTCCATAGCTCCGTAGTTAAAGGCGTCCTGATTGTCGCGGATAAATTTTTCCTTGTCCTCTGCCTGCAGGGGCACAAGGGTTATTTCTGTATTTTGCATCATCGTTCGCACTTCCTTTTCCCAATTATACCATATTGTGGATGATGACTTCTGCTAATATAATAAAGAGAGGTCAAAATAGATGCTGTAGCAGACAGATGAGGTGTATCATGAAAAGCAGAGTAACCGTTCTTGTGGAAAATACGGCAGCGGATGAATCAACTCTTGAGTCGGAACATGGGCTATCCCTGTATATTGAAACGCCGGAGACAAAATTTATCTTCGACTGCGGCCACACAGGGCTGGCCTGGAAAAATGCAGGGAAACTAGGAATTGATTTGCAGGTTGTGAAAATGGTGGTATTGAGCCATTCCCATTATGACCATGGGGGAGGTTTTCCTGCTCTCCTGAAGTATTGTCAGCCCAAGACCTTGTATACGGGTAGAAATTTTTGGCAGGAGAAATACTCTTATGATAAGGAAAGCGGAGAATACCTTTATAAAGGCTGCGGCTTTACCGCCGATGACTTGGCAAAGTGGCAGGTTGAGCAAAAGGTATGCGTTGATTCCTTGCCGATAGATGATTATGCCAGCATCATTACCGGCTTTGACCGGCAGTATACCTTTGAGGATATCCCGGAGAAATTCTGCCGGGGCGGGCAGAAGGAAGCGGACCCTTTTAACGATGAAATATGCCTGCTTCTAAAAGAGGGGGATGGACTTGCGATGGTGGTGGGATGTTCTCACCGCGGGATACTCAACATGGTGGCTGCGGTAAAGAACAAGACCGGCCAGCCTGTGCGACGAATAATCGGCGGCATTCATCTGAGTAAGGCTAGTAAGGAAAGGATGGAACAGACTTTGCAGGAATTGCGGAGCCTGGGCGTTCAGGAGCTAAACCTTTGCCACTGTTCCGGGGCAGAGGTGCCGGGACGGATTTCGACAGGTTCTGTAATTGAAATTGGGTAGAGATTATCATAGCAGCTGGCAAAGAAAACCAGTCTTCCTCGCAAAAATTGCGGAGAAGACTGGTTTTTGTACAAATATCAGGTTTGCAGGATAAGCAGTGGACTTAATTTGTGGCGTTTAATTCACAGTCCATGTCTTTTGTGACTGTTTTGGCTGTGGTGGCCATATACATGGTGGACAGGAGCAGCAACGCCAGCGAACATAAGAGCAGGCAGGCGTGCTGACTGCCTAGGGCGGTTGCCTGAGGCAGGCTGTCAGGCATATAGGCCTGGGGGGCGGAAACGATGGTGGCGATAACCGCCGTACCGATGGCTCCGGCCAGCTGCTGCATGGTGTTGAAGATGGCATTACCATCAGCCTTATATTGCTGGGGAAGCTGATTCAGGCCATGCACCATGATATTGCCTGAGGAAAAGGCCTGTCCCAAGGGAAAGACCATATAGATAAGGGCTAAGGTAATGGCTGTGGCTGCTGAAAGCAGATTATAAAAAAGCAGCATCGCCGTCAGCACCAGCAGGCATCCCAGCACGATAGGGCGTTTGGCTCCAAAGCGGTCAAGTAGGCGGCCGCTGATGGGAGCCAGCATTGCCCCGAGCAGGCAGCCAGACAGCAGGATACAGCCAGCGATAAAGGAATTTTCCCCCAACACAATTTGGGCAAAGTTGGGGATGAAGAAACCCAGACCAAGGCAGATGAATTGCAGGAGCAGCAGAGCGAGGACACTTAAAGAGAAGGAGAAAGCTTTTCAGCCTGGCTACTGCTAAAAAACACGTGATTTGCTCTAAATCAATTTGCATGATACATACCTCGGCTTTGCACATTGAAGGATTGCCTTAAATACTGCCAACTCTTCCAATCAAAAGTCAATTATTCATTCCATGCGAGGGCCTGGGCCATCATATTCGCAAAGAATGAAATCACCAAGAGGCTTTCCGTGGTAAGTAACGGTGATGTCTTCCGGGGTGTTAGGGTTATCTGCCTCCAAATAGATGTCCCGGATGTCTATGAGTTCCGTGGTTTCGTACCATTTGTAGTCCTTGCAGTAAAAGAACTTTCCCAGGTGCTCGAAAGAGTAGTACTTGTCATCATACTCCCCGTACTCGATATAGCTGTTCAGCTCTGAGTCCCATACTGCGTTCGGATATGCTTTGATTATCATGAAGATTCACTCCCTGAATTTCTGCCGGACGAAGTTGATAAGCAGACGCTCCCCAGCATAGACTTGCCTACCTTTTTTCGTGACGACAAAGCCCTGTTGGGACAGTCCTTTTATTGGGATAGCGGAAAGGCCGCTGCCTGTGGGAATGCCATTGCCGGTAAGAATGGAAAAGGCGATTCCCTGACGGACGATATTCCAGATGGTGGAAAGGTGCGGGGAGTAGTGGAGCACATGGGGCGTTAGCTTTTGCTTCCGGCATTTTTCCAGTATCTCGTGGGTCAAAATGAAGTTTCGTCCCAATAACACCAATGGGTAATTTGTTGCTTCCGCCAAGGTGATGGATTTTTGACAAGTCAATTCGTGGTCTGTGGGCACGCACAGGCAAATGGGCCAGTCCGACAGTTTACGCAGGGTGAGAGTGTTGCGGTCATCTGCATCGTGGACGAAAGCCAAATCAACTTCTTCTCGCTCCACCATATCCAGGGCCTCTCCACCAGCGGGTTCCGTGATTTCCAGCTCGATTTCCGGGTGGAGCTTTCTGAACTCCCTCAGGAGCAAAGGCAGTATAATCGTGGCAATCTGTGAGGGAAGGGCAATTTGCAGGCGGTTGTGGCGGTGGGCGATTTCCCGTACGCTTCCTTCAAAACGCTTGACCTGCTTGAGCATGGTTTCCACCTCATGGAGCAGGGCGTGGCCCTCCTCCGTAAGCTGGATATTGCGGCCCACATGGCGGAAGAGGTTCAGTCCCGTTTCTTCCTCGATATTCTTCATAGCCAAACTGAGAGTGGACTGGGACATATGCAGGGCATCCGCTGCCCGGGTTACGTTTTCGTAACGGCAGACTTCAGCGTAATATTGCATTTGCTGGATATTCATACTGGTACCTCCCTTTTCTTCAGCATATAACAATCAATCGATTTTCTCAATAGATAAATCGATTATAAGTGTTTTTCATTAGCGGGGCTTTGCGATATGATAAAGCCAACAAGAGAAACACAGGTTAACGTGAAGACGAGGAGGTTTTGACCATGAAAAAAGAAATGATGAACTGGGCAGCTAAGATGATGATGCAGGCTCATAAGGATGTCAGCCGCTATCAGGCAGCTATGCAACAGAAAAAGGATATGTCGCCTGCTGAGAAGAATATGCTCTATGGCCGTTACCTAAAGGATATGAACGAAGCAATCTGACAGGAAAAACTATCCCCGTAGCGAAATACAAAGCTATGGAGATAGTTTTGTATACGAAGGGGGACTTGTGATGAATGAACACGCCTATCTTGACCATGCGGCTGTTACGGTGGCAGATATTGACTGGACGCTGGCTTTCTTTGAGGATGTTTTGGGCATGTCCGTAACCCGGCGGCGGGAAGCGGAGGGTAAGCTCCAACAGGTTTGGCTGAATGGAGGCATCCAGCTTGTAGCCGCACCGGATAATGCAGGAAGCGGTCAGGCTCATCATTTGGGACTGAGGGTACGAGATTTTAAGGAAACCCTGGCAAAGATGTTGGCTTACGAAGGCGTGCATCCAGTAGAGGGCAAGCCGGAAAAATGGGTGCAGCTGCCAGATGGCTTATTGCTGGAGCTGTTCCCGATTGAGGATTAAGGGAAAAAGGCCGGAAGTCCGGCCTTTCACAATCACGATTATATCAACGTTCCTGTATTGTTCCGTCGTATACCAATTTCGTACGTTCGTCGAACAGCACCCAGAGGATTTCGTCAAAAGCTTCCGGGTGTTCTTTTATTACAGCCCTGACTGTTTGCACGGCAATTTCTGCTGCCTGTTGGACCGGGTAGGAATATACCCCGGTGGAGATGGATGGAAAAGCCACACTACGGATGCCGTGCTCCATGACAAGTTCCAGGGAGTGTCGGTAGCAGCTAGAGAGCAGTTCTGCTTCGCCCTGGCTGCCGCCATGCCAGATGGATCCAACTGTATGGATAATATGGTCGCAGGGCAGCCTGTATGCCTTGGTTATTTTGGCCTGCCCGGTTTTGCAGCCATGCAGTGTCTGGTCCTATGTCAAGATTTAGTACAACATAAAATGAGAAATTTTAATTATTTTCAGCTTACCAATAGTGATTCTCTAGCAACGCTCGCATTGTAAAGTTTTTCGAAATCATCTGGCGAAAGATATCCACAATGGCTGTGAATCCGCTTTGTATTATAAAATGCTTCAATATACTCAAAAATTAGGCTGTAAGCATGATTAAAATCGAGGGTGTGAATAAAAGTCTGTAAAAGGTCTTCTATGATTTCAGCATGGATGTATTTTACGGTTGTAATCTATCAGGGGGCATAATGGTCAGTTCGCCCCTTACTTTGCCCCAGTTTCGGATGGGCATGGACCATTTCTTGGTAGATTCAAACGTTGCCAAATACAACGCCTTTAGCAGGGCCTGTTGGCCGGGGAAAACACTTCTCTGGCTGTTCAGACGGCGGTACGAGGAATTTAGGCTCTCAATGGCATTGGTCGTGTAAAACGCGGTACGGATGTCTGTTGAGAACTTGAATATTGGCGTTATTACATCCCAATTGTCAAACCAACGCTTCAGTGCCGCTGGATAATGGAGCGTCCATTTTTTGTCCACTTCCTCCAGCCGCTTAACGGCGGCCTTCTCATCAGGGTCGGTATAGATGGTGCGGAGATCTTTGGCAAAATTTTTCATGTCTTTGTTGGCGACGTATTTCAGTGTATTGCGCACCATGTGGACAATGCAGCGCTGGTGCTCCGTTTTCGGAAATGCTGCAGAAATGGCCTCTTTCAGGCCGGTAAGCCCATCAGAGCAAAGAATAAGGATATCCCTTACACCACGGTTCTTGAGGCTGTTCAGGACGCCCAGCCAGTATTTGCTGCTCTCATTTTCGCCCACTTCAAGCGTAAGGACTTCCTTGCGGCCATCTTCATTTATTCCCATCACGACATAGGCAGCCAATTTGGCAATCATATTGTCATGTCTTACAGAAAAATGGATGGCATCAATGAAAATTATGGGGTAGATACTGGAAAGCGGTCTGCTCTGCCATTCCTCAATCTGAGGCAGAATTTTATCGGTAACATCGGATATGAACCCTTCTGAAGCCTCGAAGCCGTAAATGTCTTCCAAAGTTTCAGAGATCTGTCTGGTGGTCATGCCTTTGGCATACATAGAGATAATTTTCTCGTCAATGGCGGAAATATCCTTCTGCCGCTTCTTGACAACCTAGGGCTGGAAGGAGGACTGACGATCCTGCGGGACATCAATCTGAAAACTGCCATAACTGCTGTTGACACGCTTGGTTTTGTATCCGTTGCGGGCATTCTCACTATCGGAGCGCTCAGACTTGCTGTAGCCTAGATGCTCATCCATTTCCGTTTCCATCATTTGCTTGATGGTGCCGCCCAGCAAGTCTTTCAGGGCGTCTTGGATATCAGTAGCGCTCTCGATGTTGTACTCTTGGAACAACTGCTGGATGATGGCACGCTTGCCATCGGTCATTTCTACTTTGTGAATCTCTTTTTTCTGTCTTGCCATGATAAAAGGCCTCCTATGATTTGATTATAGTTTATCATAGAAGACCTTATGTTTTCGAGGAAAATTCATTTACAGAGATTTCTTCATACTCTCAAGAAACGAATAAACCTTGCCTTTCCTTGGTAACGTTGATATAATATCAAGGTCTTACTGTATGGTTATTTTCCTAATGGCAAATCATTGTATCAGCAAGGCAAGCGTTCTGAAATAGCTATCGTCCAACCTGGATGGAGCTTCCCCTAACCCTGCTATCCCCATGTAGTGGGGTTTTTTACTATCTAAAATTGCAAAAAAAATCTGTAGACTCACCAGTGTGTTGTCTACGTTTTTTTCATGTAACATAATAGTTTATATCCTAAAATCCCGGAGATTTTTTCCCCTACGCCAAGGACTCAATAATATCAAGGCTTCACGGCGTTTTTCTGTAGGGTAATAAAACTTAACCTACCAAGCCCTAAAATCGTGCTTGAAATGCTGTAACCCCTTATAAATACTAGGTTTAAGAATTGTAGGTTAAATTTTGAGCGGGATTTTAGGTTTATATGTAAAGGCTTTTACATGCCTCTCAACGTCAATTCTGGGCGTTCAATTTTTTTCACCGTCCATGGAAATTCGATACCGGTACAAATTTCTTTATTCAAATTCCTTATCCTGTATCCACGAGGCAATTTTACCATTTTTTCAGTAAACCTAATCTTCCCTCCTTAGTCCATGGTAACGTAATCTTCACAGTGATTTTACCAGATGAACTGTGACTTACATAATTCGCTATAACAAATCAGTTTAATTTAGCGATTTCATCTCCTTCTGTTCTTTAATTTCTTTCAAAACCTTGTCAAAATCTAGTTCAATTATTTCTCCAGAATGAGGCCATTTATACAATATAATATCTACCAACAATTTGCCACAGCTATTTATTTCGGAAATTTCAACTTTAGAATTATGAACTCCTTTATTTGTTATCTTCCTAATATAGTGGCACTTATCGGCAATATTGTCAGTTATAATCCTCTTATTTTGTAAATAACAGATTTTATTTGACAAATTCATTTTATCACTATGCAGTTCATAAGAACTTATAAATTCTTCAAGTGCTTGACGCAAGAATAAACATCTTTCTTCTGATGAGTTATAGTACGCTTTAGGTAAAATTTCTGCAATTTTTTTATTGTACCTATATAAATATTGTATTTCTTTTGGAACTGATTCTCTACGTTTCTTATCTTCTTCTAAATCATGTTTTAACATATAATCAAATTCTAAACAAGAATCATCTTTTCCACATAGTATTTTACCTATTTCTATAACTTCATTTATAAATGACATATTATATCTCCTTTAATTAACAATATTTTTGCTACAATATATTCATAGTATTCTCTTGGGAACAACTGACGAAATCAATCAGTATTTAGTTTCTGTATGCTATATTTGCAAATTATCTACCACAGTTGTACTTGTCAATCCGCTGCTGGCCTGCTACCAGCAAAGAAATCTTGCCTACCCTTGTATCTTGTTGAATATTATCATAATACGTTTACACGCCATTACACCATTACACCATTACACCGCTATACAATTACGCCATTATCCTACCTATCCGCCGGAAAAACGACCTTATTTTACGCGGACTCATGGTGCCAGATTCCTTTAATCCATCCGACACTTCCAAAGCATACGGATGAAACTGTTTGTTTATTTTCAGTACGTTTTCTCTGTCAACGTTAACTGACAATATCACTGATTTATGCAATGATAGTATATCGCGTTCAAGATTATCCTTTTTATATTTCTGGTCGTCAATGTCGAGCAAAATCATTTCTGCAGTACTATTTTCAGCTTTCTCAAAGGAGAACGATTTATTGTAATAATATCGCTTAATAACTGGACAAGGTATTTGATAGATATATTCATTGCTTTCGCCCCCATTAAGCTGCACATAATCCAAACCTACCAGCGTCTGAACAGCCAGAGAAGTGTTTTCCCCGGCCAACAGGCCCTGCTAAAGGCGTTGTATTTGGCAACGTTTGAAGCTACCAAGAAATGGTCCATGCCCATCCGAAACTGGGGCAAAGTAAGGGGCGAACTGACCATTATGCACCCTGATAGATTAAAACCGTAAAATACATCCATGCTGAAATCATAGAAGACCTTTTACAGACTTTTATTCACACCCTCTATTAACATTTTACTGTGGATAACCCCAATTAGCAACACTAAAAATAACACAATGAATGAGCGTACGTGTTATTTTTACGCCTAAATCCGGCCTAAAAATACGATATCCATTTTAAGCTATCTAACGACCTCTCTGAGCGACTTTATGATTTATGCGATGTTTTATATGCGTTATGTTATTATTAAGTATTACAGACGATTCTGTGAGGTCGTTTTTTCTGGAAGGCGAAAATTCATAAAAAAGCCCCAGAATCAGACATTGTATCTACACGCCTGATACTGGGGGCATTTACTATCAAACATCTTGCCTGACTTATGGGTCGTCAGCTTCTAAGTTACAACAGCTTTTCAATTTCCCCTGCCATGTTTGCAGGGTCAAAAGTGGGCTCGAAGCGGGCTACTACGTTGCCCTCTCTGTCTACCAGGAACTTAGTGAAATTCCATTTGATGGAGTCGCCTTCCAGATATTCGGGGAAATTCTGCTGGAGTGCTTCCGTAAGCTTCGCAGCAATGGGATGGTCCTGGTCAAAGCCCTTGAAGCCCTGCTGTTCAATCAGGTACTTGAACAGCGGCTGTGCCGTTTCGCCCCGGACATCGCCTTTCTCGAAAATCTGAAAGGTCACGCCGTAGTTCAGGCGGCAGAATTCCTGCACCTCATTATTGCTGCCAGGTTCCTGACCAGCGAACTGATTGCAGGGGAAGCCTAAGATTTCCAGGCCCTGGCCCTTATACTTCATATAGAGGTCCTGCAGTTCCTTGAACTGGGGTGTGAAACCGCATTTGGAGGCCGTATTGACGATGACCAGCACCTTGCCCTTGTAATCAGCCAGAGATTTTTCTACACCTTTATTGGTCTTTACCACAAAATCATAAATACCCATAATGATTCTCCTCACTTACATCTAACAAGCCGGCAATCAAAGGCCCAGCATTTCGTCCAGCTTAGCTTTTTCAAAGCCCAGCACATAATCCTTGTCATTGGCCGTGGTGATGGGAACCATGGTATCTCCCGTCAGCTCATAGCATGCATCACGGTCATCGTCATTTTCCTCGATATTGTGCTCTTCAAATTCCACATTCTTGCTCTTCAGGTACTTCTTTACCTTGTCGCACCAGGGACAATCATTGATTGAATATACTTTTACCATACGGGATTACCCTCCTTCAACTTAACCAGATATTTCTCAGCCAGCAGGGCTGCTGCAGTGCCATCGGCTGCTGCAGTGGTCAGCTGGCGTATTTCCTTTTCCCGCACATCGCCGGCGGCAAAAACGCCTGGGATGGCTGTGCGGCAATCCTCTCCTGCCTCGATACGGCCGCCAGGAGTCAGCGGCAATTCTTCCTTATATAGTTCCGTATTGGGCACCACACCGATATTGACGAAAATACCATCCACCGGCAGGCTGCGGTTCATTCCTGAAGCCTTGTCCAACACCTCGATGCTCTCCAGACGTCCATTCCCCTGCAGGCTCTTGATTTCTGTCTGCAGGAAGATTTCTGCCTTGGGATTATCCTTTAACCGCTTTTGGGAGACTTCATCGGCCCGGAAATCCGAGCGGTGTATCAGATAGAGTTTGCTGGCATACTTACTGAGGAAATTGGCGGCATCCACAGCCGCATTGCCGCCCCCCATGACAGCAATGACCTTATCCTGGTACATGTGGCCGTCACAGAGTTCACAGTAATGTACGCCTTTGCCTGCAAACTTTTTCTCCTCTGGCAGGGGGAGTTTGCGGCGATTCATACCAGAGGCAATGATGACGACATCGGCCTCATAGATATGCTCCTCCGTCTCTATCAGTTTGGGCTGACCTTTCAGGGTGACCTTCACGATGGAGTCAAACTCATCAATGACCGCCCCAAAGCTTTCCGCCTGCTGTTGCAGAGTGCCCATAAGGTCCTTGCCGGAAACCTTGGCAAAGCCCGGATAGTTCTCAATGCCTGTAGCATTGGCAATCTGCCCGCCGATGATGCCGTTTTCCAGCACCAGCACATCCAGATTCATGCGTCCGGCGTAAAGGGCCGCTGTCAGCCCCGCCATGCCTGCACCGATAATGATGATATCCTTGTGGATACGCTTTTTCTCCATGCCATCAGCTCCTTCTCTTCTGAAAACCAGGGAAACGGATTATTTATTTGGCTTCCTTGAAAGCACTCTTGGGCTGGCCGCAGAGGGGGCAGACGTAATCGTCCGGCTCATCGCTTATATCCCCTTCATGCTCAAAGCCGCAGACCGGGCAGATATAAACCTTCCCCGCAGGGGCTGTCTTTTCCGGCTGATACTTTTCCATAATCTTGCCGATAACCACGCCATGATGGCCTTCCTGCTTGGCAAAGATTTCCATCTCGTCAGCAGCCTCGGCAAAGCCTGCGGCTCTCACTTTATCGGCCATAGCCTTGACCTGTGCCTCGCCATTGGTTTCAGCTTTCTGCACCGTACGCAGGAGGTTCCAGAAATCCTGGGGATACTTGCCGTTAAGCACGGCATAGAACCCGGCATGGACAGCTTCCTGATTAGCAGATTCAATGAGCTCATCCGCGATATCATTGTAGCCCTGCTCCTTGGCCAAACGGGCCAGAGCGTAATACATCATGGTGCCGTTTGCCTCGGCCTGCATAATGGTCCTAACCATTTGCTCAAGGTCCGTGCCCTTTGTCAGTCCATAAATGCTCATGAGTTTTTCCTCCTCCTAAAATACAACGCACAAATCTTCATTACATGGGATATTCGAAAGTAGAGCCAACGCCGAAGTGAATGATGTATTCCTCAGCACCTTCAACGGGAATCCAAAAGCCATAAGCCCGGCCAAACTGCCCTTCGTATGCTTTATAGACTGCTTCTCTGGTATCTGCCGCCTGATTGCAAAGACACCCCTTATGCTGCTCGGGACTTCCAATACTGGAGCATTTCATCTGGTCGTTGAGCCCCAAAGAAGCGGCTTTCTTGTTTACCGCATGAATTTGGCGGTCTTTAGTAATCAGCATGATGGGCTCCGGGAACTTGTCCCACATCATATGAAAGGCTTTGATGATTTCCTGCTTATCCATAGTTTCAGCTCTCCTTTTTTCATTACAAACAATTCTGTATGCTGGCCTCTAAATCCTGCATCGAATCCGTTGGCTCAAAGCGGCTTATCACGTTTCCCTGGCGGTCTACCAGGAATTTGGTAAAATTCCATTTTATATCGGAATTTTTCTTGTAATTCCAGTCTCGCTTCCTTAAAAGCAAGCTCATAGCTGTTGCCTTCAGCCCATTACCAAAGCCTTTGAATTTCTGCTGGGCTTTCAGATAGGTGTACAAGGGCAACTCATTTTCGCCATTGACATCGGCTTTCTTCATCCTGCGGAATCTGGTTTTGTACTTCAAGGAGCAGAACTGCTGTATGCCCTGGTCATCTTCCGGGGCCTGCTCCATAAACTGGTTGCAGGGAATGTCGATGATTTCCAGTCCCTGGGACTGATACTTCTCATAAATGGCTTCCAGTTCCTTATACTGTGGGGTGAAGCCGCAACGGGTGGCAGTGTTCACAAAGAGAAGTACCTTCCCCTTATAATCTGACAAGGCAAAATCTGAGCCGTCATTGGCTTTCAATGTATAATCATATATCATCTGTTGGTTGCCCTCCTTCATTTCATCTTACATGCTCTATTATACAGCAAAATTCCATTTTGTCAAATGGAATTTAAAAAAATCTCATTTGATTTGATGTCAATATGATGGTAGAATAGATTATCAAAGAAAGATTTACCTGTAACATTGAGGAGCAAGATATGATTGACAAACAGACCTTCGACCCGTTGCTTCTGGAAAACCAGCTGTGCTTTCCTTTATATGCCTGTGCCAGGAAAATAGTAGCGGCCTATAACCCCTTCCTGAAAGAACTTGGACTTACCTATCCCCAATACATTACCATGATGGTGCTGTGGGAGAATAATAAGGTTGCCATGCGTGACCTTGGCAAACGCCTTTATCTGGATTCCGGAACGCTGACTCCGGTGCTGAAGAAACTGGAAGCCATGGGCTATCTCAAAAGATACCGCAATCCGGAAGATGAGCGTATCCTGATGGTATCCATTACAGATGAGGGTAAGACTCTGCGGCAGGAAGCGGAAAAGATACCCTATCAGATGGGGTGCCTTGTGAATCAAAAGGGGGAACTGTTCTCCGGCGAAGAGGTTGGCAAGCTGAAGGAGCAGCTTTATCAGATTATCCATACGTTAGAATAAAAAAAACGAGAGACTGCACTTAATAAAGGTGCAACTGTCTCTCGTTTTTTATGTCTTTTGCCCGGCTCAATTCTTGAGCTTCAGCCCGTCATGGAAAGCCTTCCCCACAACCGGCCCTACCAAACGGTAGGTCTTGGTGGCAATGTCAAAGATAATCGGCTGGAGCTTATCGTAATCCACTACTCCGTCGGTAAGCACTGCTTCATCGGCCTGCTGGGCGATGATTTTCCCCACCAAAATTCCAGTCTCGTCACTGTAGCTTACGCACTCACACTCCAGCGTCACAGGAAATTCCTCGATGATAGGAGCATTTACATGGGCACTCTTGTGGACATGGCAGCCAGCCTTTTCTATCTTGTTGACCTTGTTGCCGGTTTCCACGCCAAAGTAGTCAGCGATTTCCACCGTGTCCTTGGTAGCAAAAGCCACGGTAAAAGCCTTGGTATGCTTGATGTTCTCCGTGGTTTTGTGTTTGGCCAGAAACAAGGTGATTTCATCAAAATCCGACTGTGCACCCCAAGCTGCGTTCATGGCGTTTGGGACTCCATTTTCGTCATAAGTCCCAATGATAAATACGCCTTCCGGTGCAATGCACGCATTCTTGCCAGTAAATTCTACACTCATACTTGCCCCTCCTCTGTACTATCATTATTCTTCATGTAGGAGATATATTCCTTCCCCCAAACTTCCATTGCCTCCAACACAGGATGAAACTTCTGACCAATTTCGCTTAGGGAGTATTCCACCCGGGGCGGAATGGATTCATACTGACGACGGATAACCAACCCATGCTCTATCAGGTTCTTCAACTGAACAGACAGCGTGGCATGTGTCATCTTCGGCAGCTGCCGTTGCAGGTCATTGAAACGCACGGGGCCATCCTCCAGATTATGCAAAATGAGCATAGCCCATTTGCCGGAAATGAGCTTCTGCACTGTAGCATAGGGACATTTTCCAAACCAATCGTCCATAGGAACCGGGGATATTTTCACCTTTTTACCCTCAGACATCGAATTCTTCCTTCAAATCCAGCATGCCCCGAATCTCAGCATGGCCGTTCTCAAGATAAAAGAGCCCCATTTCCCAGCCATTCTTGTCGTACATGTCCATTATCTGGGGCATTATCTCCCGCACCTTGGCCAGCAGGGCATCGTCCTTGACTACCTTGGCCAGTCCATCATACCGCATGAACTCGCCGCCGACCACAGCCAGAACCTCAGCCTTGGGATTAGCCACCAGCTGCTTGTAGACATTCTTGAAGGTGCCACAGCCAAAGTATATCTTGCCATCCACCAGCATGTGGAAGCCAAAAGGACGCCCCTTCGGCTGGTCACCGTCCGTGGTCAGGAAATAGAAGGTCTTGGCCTTGTCCAGGAACTCGTTTACCTTTTCTGCATTAGTCATAATAGGAAGCCTCCTTAGGTCACTTTATTGAACTGCTTTAATTATACGACTCCAAAAATCACCACACAAGTACGTTTTTTTATGATAGTAAGTATCTCTAATGATACCTGCCTGTCATTGACATTTGAGGCCTTCTGCGATAAATTGGAATCATGAAAGCAAAAAATCAATTCAAAATCAAAGAACAAAACAAAGCATGCCGTGATACACTGAAAGGCATCGAGGATACAATGCTTGCCACATATGGCTGTCTTTTGCCAGCGGGTGAAATTACTATTTCCATTGTTATGCCATGGACGAGGGAAAGCATCCTTGGCATCCTCAAACGTCAAGGCAAAATTGTCAGCTGGGAATTAGACGGTTCCTATGAAGAAGGCAATAACCGTCGTTATCTAGTCACGCTGGATGCGGACAGAATATAAAAGCCCAAAGGAAGGATATTTTGCGAAATCTGATTATTGGCTTGGTACTGCTGTCCCTGGCAGGCAGCATCTGGGGAGCCATGTTTATTGCCGTGCGATTGACTGTTGGCGTCATTACACCAGTGGCTCTGGTATGGATGCGATATGGAGTGGCTCTTATCCCACTGGTGTTCTTGATGTTCCAGCAAAAAATATCATGGAAGATAGAGAAAAAGGACAGAAAGCTGCTTCTTCTGTCTGCCCTTATAGGAAATACTCTCTCCATCGTCACTCAGGAATCTGGCACCATGCTGACCTCGGCCCAGATGGGCTCTGTCATAACAGCGGCCACACCGGCTTTTATGGTGGTCTTCGGCTGCCTGCTGCTCCATGAACGGTTCAACTTCAGCCGACTATTATCCGTGGTTCTTGCCACTATAGGGGTGCTGCTCATTGTGATTGACCCGGACAATATACAGTGTGGAAGCGTGCTGGGCGGCGTTTATCTTATGATTGCCGCCATTACCTGGGCACTGATGTCCATTTTATTGAAGCTCTTGAGCCATTATTCCGTCTTTGCCCTGACCTTTTACAGCGTGCTGATTGCCTTTATCACCCTCAGCCCCTACGGTCTCTGGTGGCTCACCTCTGCAGCAGATTTTACAGCCCTCGCCCAGCCCCAAATCTGGGGCTCCATTCTCTATGTGGGCATGATTTCCACCACTGCGGGGTTCGTCCTCTGGAGCAAGGGTCTGACTTACATGGATGCCTCTATCGGCGGCCTTTTTATGTTCTTCCAGCCCGTGGTGGGAACTCTGCTGGGATATTTCCTGCTGGATGAGGCCATTACCAGTTACTTTGTACCGGGCTTTGCCCTCATCGCCATCGGCGTGATGCTGGCCATGCGTGGAGGCAATACCACGGCAGAGGAAAAGCTGGCCAAAAGCAGAACCTGCGTATAATTTCAAAAACAGAAAAAAATAAGCCGCCATGACGCACAACGTAAAACACTGTATGCCATGGCGGCTTTTGATTGTTAATCTGGGAGGCAGGCTCGTGTTGCCAACTATGCCTGACTGAGTTCGATTAGTCCCTTTTCCACGCAGTAGTAATAAATTCCGTCATCCTCAACACTTTTACATTCAGTATCCGCTATTGCCTTAACTTCATCGCCAGCATTCCCCATCGCTATTCCTGTTCCCACAGCACGAAGCATCTCGATATCGTTTCTTCCATCCCCAAAGGCAATCGCTTCCTGCTTCGAGAATCCGAAATAGTCAAGGATGTTCTTTACAGCTTTGCCTTTGCCAGATTCAGCAGGAATCAAATCAGCCGCTCTATCCCACCAGGCTGTCACGGATATGCCCTTGGTGCCGCGTAGAATCTCCTCATATTCCGAGCTCACGCAGCTAACCATCATCTGATATATGTCATCCTTACATTTTTTATCAAAATCCCCATCAATAGCGATGTTTTCTCCCCCAAAGGAAAAATATGTTTTCAGGTCTTCATCCATGCCATTGGCCACAATGAATTTATCATTGCTTATTACCACTGCCCGCCCCATTCTTTTCGTATTCTCCAATATCTGCAAAACGTCAGATTTAGGAATAGGACAACTATGAATCAACTCCTCATCCGTAAAGCAATAAGAACCGTTGAAGGTTATGTACGCGTCAAAGTGAATCCCCTTTAATTTTGGCCTTGCCAGAACGCCTCTTCCTGTGGCCATACAGAGAATAACTCCATTTCTTTGTAATTCCTTCAGCGTATAAACAATTTTAGCCGAGGGCTCCCTTACGCCTAATGAGAGCAACGTACCATCTATATCAAAGAAGGCTATTTTAACTGGTAAAGCCGAGTTTCTTACACTGTTCATATTGCACATCCTATCGTTCTTTTAGATTTACCTGGTTATGCTGTAAATGGCGACTGCTCTAACAGCCAGGCAAAGGCCCTGGCCGTCCTAAGCTCCGGCTCTCGGAAGTGGCCACCCGCATTCCATTCCAAAATACAGTTTATTCCCTGTTCCTTTAGGCATCCATGCACATCTCGAATACAGTCCCCAACTTTTGCCATAACTGCATTCCTGTTTTTCTCTTCCTTATCCCCAAGGCTCATATATATATTGGAGCATTGGATGGTATTCTCCTTCATGTAGTCAACAAAGCCCGGAAACCACATGGAGGGTGAGGCCGCAGCAATGCCCAAAAATGTATCGGTCTGGTATGCCGTCCAAAGGGAGAACAGTGCCGCCAGAGAGTAGCCGCCAAGGAAATAGGTCTTGTCCTCCTCCTGGCACAGCTTCAATATCCCAGCCAGCGTTTCCCTGGCACCAACACCGAAATCATCGTTTCCAAAAACCACCGGGGCCTGCCAGGGAGACAAATCGCGGTTCCAGCTGTCTACCTTGATGGCCAGAAGGCAAAAGTCTTTCTCTGCCAATCTTCGAATTTCAGCCACCTCAGCCTCAAGCCCTGCCATATCATGGTCATCCACAGGCTGAACAAGAACTATAGCCGCATCGGAATTGCCATACTCATAAATATTCATCAAAAGTCCTCCATAATTCTTTATGGCTTGGCATAGGCCGGATTGGCTTTACGCATCTTGTAGAACTTTTGCAGATAAAGAAATGCCTCCCTCACCTCAGGCGGCATATCCACGTGAGCGATAAAGTTCTTTCCTTTAGGTCCATAGCCATCGGGGGTATCCTGCAGCCGCTGTGCGTCTCCCATAAGCAATTCCACATATCGGTCCATATCCCACATGCCAGCTGGTTTCTCTTCGTAAGTCAGGCCCTTTTCGCTGCCTGTTACCGTCACTTTGTAAGCAGCGTAGTTTACCACCAGCCCGGCACCTGCGTGATGCCGCCAGCCTGCCTCCATGCGTCTTTGCATAGTTGCATCCTGCACCATCAGCAGGCTGTCATGGGAAAGATTTTCCCTTTCCAATAGAGCAAGCAAAAAGGTGATGTTATTGCCACAGTTGGTGGATTCCGTCTCCAGATAATCTGCCGACAGGCCATGCTTCTTTTGCAGGTACTCATTGAAAAGCTTCGCCTCACAGGAATTGGAGGAAACCTCCCTTCCCAAGCTGGCTGCCATTTTCTCCCGCAACGTTTCCGTCGTATGTCCTGCCCCACCGACTATCACATATTTTTCGGCCAGCCGGTTTTTCATGATTTCCGCAAAGACCTCACCGCCTGCCAGTATACTGCCACCCAAAAGCACGGCCACATCAACCTGTGGAAAGTGGTACTTATCCTGCAAGGCAGCCGCAGTCAGTTCATCTATGTCCCTTGGGCCACAAAAACTGCCCAATATATTGACAGCCGTTGCAATTTTTATTGCCTCTTCTCGTTCCATAATCTCAGTTCCCTTCTGTTCGCCCAACAATTAACCCATTACAACATTTACATTCATTACTGTTTTCAGGCTCGCTACTATTTGGTGGTATTTCTCGGTAACAGCTTAAAAATCATATTGCTGGGGGTATTAGCTCAACAAGGCTGCAAACGGCAATTGCTAACAAAGCAGCTCAATATTGGCCACGGATTCTGAGATAACTCATTGCCCTTTTTTATCGGCAATTAAGGATTTGATTGCCTTATATATAGGACCAACTTTTTGCTGAGGGAAGGTCTTGGTCAAGCCATTGTTTACGCCCTGTTTAGTTTTATATTGGTTTATTATTTTTGCCACAATAGGAGCATCTGTTTTGTCTGGCAGGATGGTTTTGAGTGTTTTTTCTAAATCATTTTTATTGGTAATATGTGTGTCGGGTGGCGATGACTTTTCTTCTTCATTCTTGGCCGGATTTTCCCCTGATATACTGCTGACAATTTTTACTTCAACACCTTGGTTTTTCCAATATTTGCACAGGAAATCATATCCTGTGTCATTAGAAACAATATAATAATTGCACATTTCCGCATTATCCTCAGTAGGCAAGGTATCACGAATGAGATAACCAAGGTATGATGACAGCTGAAAATCAAGAGCATTTTTCCCGCCAATGAATACTTTTTGAAATTCAATGTCTGCCTTTGACTTGTTTATTTTTATGTGCATGTCAATGGTAATGGTGCCTGAATTTACGCTATAAAAAGCTATTACTTTATCTTGCTCGCTTAATTTTTCTACTCCATCAAATCCTGATGACTTTACATTTTCAAAATCAAGAAGATAATAATTCATTTTAGTTTTACCTCTGTAATCTTAAGTAATAAACTCAAAGGTAATAAAATTTTCTTTCATCTTGTTGTATACATCATACCCCCTAGAATTTCGTGGCAAAAACGCCAAACATCGGTGTTTCCCCGTACAGCAGCTGTTCCTTTTCATCCCAGAGCCTTTCCGTCAGGTCAAATTCTGCATGTACTTCCCCAAAGCCCATGCTGCGAAGCAGTTCCACATCCCAGTAGGGACGCTTCGTGCCGCTTAGGGGCAGCTGCATCGGGTCAAATGGCTCAGTAACCTCATCAGCAGTCTCCAGAGCATCACCGTACTGACGCAGGCATTCCTGCCGCCTGTCCTCTGCACGGCTGGCCATGTCCTCATCATATAAGGGCATGTTCCAGTTGGCGTCAAACAACAATAAGCGTCCCCCTGGCCTCAGCAATCGTCGGCATTCCTCGTAGACCTGCCAAGGATTTGACAACGTCCAGGTAACATTGCGGCTCACAATGGCATCAAAGGAGCCTGCGGCAAAATTCAGCTGGTTGATATCCATTTGCTGCAGGTCTACACTAACCCCAGCCATTTCAATCAGGTGTCGTGCCTGGGCCAGCATGCCCTCTGAACAGTCTACGGCCGTCACCTCAAGCCCCATCTTGGCAAGAATTATGGAGAAAAAAGCCGGGCCACAGCCCAGGTCCAGCACCCTATGTGTGTCAGCGAGCATCTTTTCCCTCAAGAGCTTCTGCCACGCCTCCACACGAAAACTTGCCAATTCATCCTGTATGATGTTGCCGTAATTCTCTGCGTCCTGGGACCAATAACGAGCCATGCTTTCAATGTCCAAAGCTGCTGCACCTCCGAATCCAATCATCAAGAAATGCCATCTGCTCTTCGGTATGGAACCAATGCTCGCCATTTTCCATAACCGTCAGCCCTGCATGGTGCTTTTCAGCGAAATCCTTCATTGTTTCAAGTGTTGTCAGCTGGTCATTCCCGCCGTACAGAATCTGCGTCGGCACATTCCATTTGATAGAATGACTCCTGACGTAGCTCAGATAATCCCAGGATAAATCCTCGCCAAATTCGGTATGTATTACGCCCCGGGCTTCCAACTCCGCCTCCGTCACATTGGCCCATTTCATCATATCCACAATCAGCTTTTCCATATCAACGATAGGCGAAATGAAATATGCCTTCTGAATAAGCCCGTCTATTTCCGCATTCATGCTGAAAAATGCCCCAATGCTGTTGGCAATCAGCCAAATATTCTCGTGTTTTTTTGCCAGCTCATCTACAGCTGCCCGAATTTCTTTCCCCGTTTCCCAGGGAGAAAATGTCTGGTAGTCCAATCCAATAACCTCATCGCCGGGAAATAGTGGCTTGTAGTGCTTACTTTCCTCAGCGGTTCCACCTTTGCCATGTACATATAATATCTGCATTCGTCTAACCCCCTCCTGCCCGGCTCAAATTCGCTATTTTTTTTCGCAAATTGTAATTTCTGTCTGTAACTGTTCCAAAAATCTCGCCGCATGCCCGCCATCCATCTGCACATGATGAAACTGTAAGGACACGGGCAAGACCGTTTTGAAAAGCCCCTTGCGGTATTTCCCCCACATCACCAACGGGTTGGAGAACTTTTCCGTATACTGATTTACGATACAATCCAGTTCTGTCTGTATCATGGCCGATGTGCCGATAATCATGCAATCTTCGATAAAACTGCTTTTACATTCCGACGCTGCCCTTTGGGTCAGCTCCAAATAATCCCGATTGAATTGTTCCAAATCATCCGAAAACGGAATGTCACAAGAGTTAATGCCACCCTGCTTGTTGGCCACAATGACATTTATGGCCAGCTTGTCGTAGCGAAAGAGCTTTCCATCTTTCGGCAGCAAGTAAAACTCTTCTATTCTGCTGGCAGCCCTGCCAATGCACCAGCACATCAGTACCGTGAATTTTATGCCACTCTTTTTCTTCATTTTCAGCAAGGGGCTGACATTCAGTGTCTTTACCAACGTTACCATCGGCATAGGTGATGACATCCACAAGGAAAAAGCCTCAGCACGGCTGCTTTCCTGTGGCAAAATCTCAGTTTTCATGATTCCCCTGCCTTTCAGCTGCCAGACCGTTTCTTGGGCTGGGACAGTTCGAAACTCTCGTCGATTCTTTGCTGGAGCTCAGACATTGGTATGCTACCATCAAGGCACACCGTGTACCAATATTTCCTGTTCATGTGCCAGCCGGGAAAATATCGCGCTCCATCAACCAAGGCGGTCACTTGCTCTGCCGTGCCATGGAGATTCATGATGCGGATGGGATGGCTGCCACCAAGACCAATCTTGCTGGGATGAACCTTCATAAAAACCGCATACCATTTCCTGGTCAGATGGGAGCGAATGACTGCCGCATCCATATCATCCTTCCAGGGATACTCGATTTCGTCACCATAGGTTTTCTGCACATAGCTCAGAAGCTCCTCTACATAAGCCCCATGGAAATTGCCATGCTCGCCGCAAGCCTCCCCGATGCGGTCAAGCACGGCCTGATAGGCGGCCCGGACTGCCCCTACAAAGGCTCCCTGGGCATTTTCCACCAGATGCAGCACATAGGGCTCCTCGGCTTCCGTGTCCAGCAGCAAAGTTGACACAACACCGTCCTTGCTGACCTTTACATGGAGCTTAAAACTGCCTGACAGCAAATCCTCTGCGTAAAAATATACATCACCGTCAAGGGCAAAGCCAAAGGGCTCCAGCTTATCTGCCATCAGCTTCGGTAGTTCTCCAAATGCCAGCTCATGCCATTCTTCTGTCCGTTTCATTGATATCTCGTCCTCAATCGGCGTCTAAGCCATTCCCTAAGCACCATAGCATGGTTCTCCTGCTCATTTTTGGCCGCAAAGACCAGCGTCAGATTCTGCGATTCCAGCAAGTTCTGGCATTTGCCCACAAACTCCTCCGCAGCTTTATTTCCATTTAGTTCTTCGATATAAGCCTGGGAAAAACCTTCAAAAGGCATTTCTCCCTGATGATACAGCTTGCGGATTTCCGTACTGGGCGTGATTTCCTTGGCCCACTCGTCAAGATGGGCAGCCTCTTTCTTTATCCCTCTGGGCCAAAGCCTGTCCACCAGCACCCTGTACCCATCCTGCTCCTCCTGTAGCTCGTATATACGCTTCAACAATATTTTGTGACTCATAAATCCGTACCTTCTTACATAGCGAGCCTTACCCGCATCAACAAAAATTCTCATAGTCAGGTTCCAACAAATCTTCCATACGACACCACATAGCCTTGGCAAGCTTGTGCAGGGGGACGGCTGATATCTTGTTTGTTTATTGACAACTTCAGACCCCTAATGATAGAATACCACTAATCGAATAAATGAGCACTACCTCCTTCACCGGATGGAAGAAAAATGTGTCCAAGTACTGACGCAGGTTCAGCCATTCTGCTGAAAGTTAATGCTTGGACCTTTTGTATTAGGAGGATATTTCATTATGTCCGAAACTATTATCACCCAAGGTCTTCCCACAGATGCAATGGCCATCCGCCAGGAAGTTTTCGTTGACGAACAGGGCTTTCACGATGAATTTGATGACATCGACAGCATAGCCCATCACCTGATTCTATATGTAGATAAACAGGCCGCAGGCTGCTGCCGTTTGTTCCCATCGAAAAGAGAAAATACATACGTTATGGGCAGACTGGCTGTTCGTAAGCAATTCCGTGGCAAGGCTTATGGAAAACTTATCCTGCAGGAAGCTGAGAAATGGCTCTGTCAACAAAACATCCGCACTCTCGAACTCTCGGCACAAGTTCGGGTAAAACCATTCTATGAGACATTGGGATATATTGCTTCTGGGGAAGAATACCTCGACGAGTATTGTCCCCATATTCACATGGAAAAAGACCTAATAAAATGAATCATTTTTTCTACATTCTTGATAACTAACATCCTCAAGCAGCAGCCCGCAAAATGTTCACAGTAAATGCTTTTAAAAAGATTTCGTACTTATACAGACAAGTATCCTATTATAGAAAAGCATAAATCTCCTCTGAACAATCGTACCAATATACATAACAATTCCACCGTGATAAATGTTTCATTTACGAATGAAAATATTCCCTGCTCTTCTGGGCCAATTACTAATATCGGTTTGGCCAGAAAAATTGCTCGCAGCATCAACATGGCTCAATGGCTAAATATAGATAACCCGAAATCCTTCCGTTGTATTCTACCAAATCACGAAGACAAACATCCCTCTGCATCTATTTATCACAATGAAGACCATGACCGTTATTTTTGCCATTGCTGCAACAATGGCCGAGGGCTTGATTCTATCGACCTTGCCCAAAAGCTCGCCCACTTGAGCGTCAAATAACAAGCGAAACTCCCCTCGACAGCAACCTCAAAAAGGTGCCCGGCAAATTGTCGGGCACCTTTGCAAGCACGTTATTTATGATGGTCAGCCTCATTCGTTAACACGAATCACATTTTCCCCATAGATGGTCTTGAAATCATCCCGCATGGAAACAGGAATCCAGCCATTTTCCTGAGCGGCGGCTTTCGTGGCCGCCGCTTTTTTGCTATTGCCAAACTCCCGCTCCAGGTCGTCACATAGAAGCACAAATGCGGCACTCTTGTAGGGATTGTCATGAATCGTATACTGAAACATACTATAATCCCCTTCGCTATTGCCGAAGGCCAGGACGGGCTGGCGGCCTATTTCACGCTGAATAGCCGCTATCTTGTTGGCTTCCGTATTCTTGAAAACACGCTCATTTCCCCGCAATAACTTTTCCCCCGGCACTATATTATAGCCATCCAGCTTGCTGCTGGGATGATTTTCTGTCACATAGGAGTAATTTGTACCAATGATACGTTCCGGCGGAATATCCATCACGCCATCTGTCAGCACCCGAAGCATTTCTCTGTCGCAGCCAGAGACAATATAGACGCTAAAATCCTTGGCCTGTAGGTAAGACACCACTTCTATCATGGGCAGGTAGAATGCTTCGCCCACCTTTAGATTGGTCAGGCCTGCTTCATAGCTTGTGTTTATGTAGTTTTTTACATAAACAGAAAACTCCCCGGGTGTCATCCCTGCAAAAGCGTTACTCTTTACATCCTTGGTAAGACGTTTACTCAAATCTGCAGGCAGCTTCTCATGCTTCAAAAGCAACGACCTTACTTTCTGAGCTGTCGCACGAACCTGAGGACTGGCCAAAAAACTCTTGTCATCCAGCACCCGGTAAAGGGACAACATCGCATCAAAATAGTAGGGGGCAGTTTCACACATCAAAGTCCCGTCACAGTCAAAGACTGCCACCCGGTCCTTTACAGGGATAAAATGGGGACTTTTCTTATTGGTCACATCTTCCACATAAGATACCAACGCCTGATAAGCCGCCGAATCCTTTTGCCAATATCTGAACTGACTGCTCCTGTTTACCTGAATCGCAGCTATTTCTTGACGGCTTATTGCGTCCGCCACGTTTATCGGAGCCATAAACCCAGCCGCCAAGGCCAGAACACAGGCTAAAAACTTTTTCTTCATAAAGACAATCCTCCATTCCCTTTCTTAGCAAACCACTTTGCAAATATCAGGTATATCTCCTTAGCCCATTCTGCATCAGGCTCACCATCAATGGTAAATCGCAGTACCTCCCCCGATGCATATAAAGCTTCAAAATCACAGGGCTGAAATTCTACGGGCAAACCTGCCGTTATATGATAAGTACCATTTTTTTTCGCCAGTCCATGCTTATCAATAGCGGTCTGCAATTTTCTTAACAGCTTCTTATCTGCGGGAAACTTGCTGCCCGAAGAGGACTCAGATGCCATCAGGACAGAACCTTCTTTTTCCACCTTGAAGGTATAAAGAGTCCCTTCACCATCATTACTTCGCCCATTGAAAATAAAGCAGTGGACATAGAACTCCGTTATCTCCTTGGATGTAATTTCCTTGGGTGCATGATAGTCTGTCTTATCTGTCACACCGCCATCAACAGGAACTGCACCCTCCCCTAGACCAAATACCCCTAAAGCACATATAATCGTTGCTAGTAACAATTTCTTGACAAACTTCACGTTCATAATATTATCCCTCACAGAATTACGCTTTGTTGTACTGCATACTATTCTCGTAAGGTACTCCCATTTCCTTCAAATGTCTTCATAGTAATGCAGATAACCGGCATATACGGCAACTGTGCCACGACCGTGCAAACTTAAGCAAAAAAACGGGCACCTCAAATACCACGAGATGCCCGTCTTTTGACAACCTAATGACTGGTCTTTTTCTTTACAATTACAAAAATTTCCTCCTTATTTCAGATAAGCTGCCCTGCTCATTGCCAAGCAGGAATTTCCCATACGAAAAAAGAAACCTATATACCATCTCTCAAGATTCTCAAAGCAGGTGAAGCGTATGACAAAAAAAATATTTGACGAAGATGTAATGCTCAGAAAATGCGAAGCACAGGTAACGGATTGTATTGAACTGAAGGATGGCTTTGGCATCGAGCTTGACCAAACCGTATTCTATCCAGAAGGCGGCGGTCAGCTCAGTGATACAGGTGAGCTTCTTATTGGAGAAAAGACTGTTGCCGTAATCCATGTCAGGGAAAAAGATGGTCACATCTTCCATGAAACCAAAGACCCCGTGGCAACTGGCACCAAAGTTGAGGCTCAAATACACTGGCAGACTCGCTTTGACCATATGCAGCAGCACTGCGGCGAGCACTTGCTGTCCTATGCCTTTTGGAAACTTTTCGGAGCGGACAATATCGGCTTCCATATGTCGCCCGATATGGTAACCATCGACTTAAGCCATCAGGTATCAACGGAAGAAATCGCCCAGGCAGAGAAACTGGCCAACGAGCATATCCAAGCCGACCTCCCCATAAGAACTGAATGGATGGATGCTGAAAAGGCCTCCAAAGCTGCCTCCCGCAAATTTAACGACAAATTGACGGGCCCTGTCCGGGTGGTTGCCATCGAAGGCAGCGATTCCTGTACCTGCTGTGGCACCCATCCTCCCAGAACCGGCATGACCGGCTTATTGAAGATTTTCAAAGCGGAAAAGCACAAACAGGGCACCAGAATATACTTTCTCTGTGGCAGACTGGCTCTGAAAAAAATCAATGACTGTTGGGAAAGCCTCAGCAAAGCCACGCAAGCCCTTTCCCTAAAAGAAGAGGAAATATGCCTTGGTGTCTCAAAACTCCAGGAAGAAAACAGCCAGCTCAGAGCACGGCTGGCCGCCTTCGAACAACAATGGGCGGTCAATCGTGCCCAACAGCTTTTGGCAGCGGCCGAGCTATCTTCTGGAGCCAAAGAGATTCTGACAGTAGAAGATGACATTACGCCGGATGCTGCCCGCAGCCTGGCCCAGGAACTTGCAAAAGACCCGTTGGTCCGAGCCGCTGTTTTCTATGCCAGCAAAGACAGGCTGAACTACATATTGGTACAAGGGGAAAAAGCAACTGGAAGCTGTCGCCAAAAAATAACCGCCATAAACGAGCTGCTGCAAGGACGAGGTGGTGGCAAAGACAATCAGGCTCAGGGAAGTGCCCCTCTTCAACCTGACTGGCAAAACATCGTAAAGCAGCACTTCTATAAATAGGACTCCCAAAGAGAATAGCTAGAAATCCATGCCTTCCAAGGAAAGCAAATATTTCTTTTTTTCCAGCCCTCCGGCGTATCCTGTAAGACTTCCGTTTGTTCCCACCACTCTGTGGCAGGGAACAATAAGCGATATGGGGTTATGACCAACAGCTCCACCTACCGCTTGGGCTGACATGGCTGGCAGCTCCTTGGAACGAGCCATCTGCCGGGCTATTTCTCCATAGGTCATCGTTTTACCATATGGTATGGTAAGTAATATTTCCCATACTGCCTTGCGAAAATCAGAACCTCGCATAGAAATCGGAGGCGTAAACTCTGGCATCCCCCCCGCAAAATAGATAGCGAGCCACCTGCTTGCAGTGTCAAAAATCGGCAGATTTTTTTCTTTGGTCTCCTTTGACAGACCATCCGCATAGTATTTCTGACGGTCAAACCATAACCCCACCAAAAATAATCCATCACTGGCCAACATGATTCTTCCCAGCGGTGATTGATAGTAATGTATATAATCCATAACGCGTCCTCCTCCATCTCTCCTATTATTGCACAAAGGTCAGGCAGCATGTTATACTCTTTAAGAAAATCAATTGAAAGAATTTTAAGAGGACACATAGAATGATAACCATATCTGAACTGAAATCTGGTCTTATCTTCGGAGATAACGAATCTGGAGAATACGTCTATATGCCTGCCAGCGAAATTGGAATAGACAACCCCATGTGCGTTTACGAAACAAACGGGCAGCATTCAGACGTAGACCTGCAGGAAGCCCTGCGTCTGATAAGAGTGCGGGCCCTGCGGCAAACGAAGCATCCTGTATTGGGAACCAGCTCCTGCTGAATTGCAATTGCCTTAGGTAATCCCTATGCATGATATCTGGAACCCTTGGCATGGGTGTGTCCGCATCAGCCCCGGCTGTGCCAACTGTTACATGTACACCCTCGACCAGCAGCGAGGAAAATCCGGGGCGGACATCTACCGCACCAACAATTTCAACTATCCCCTGCAAAGGGACCGCTATGGCAATTACAAAATCAAGTCCGGCGAACTGATTCGTGTCTGCATGACTTCCGATTTCTTTCTGGAGGAAGCCGACCAATGGCGGGCTGACGCTTGGGAAATCATGCGTCAGCGGCCTGATGTCATATTCTATCTGCTAACCAAAAGGCCTGAGCGTGTAGCAAACTGCCTGCCCGATGATTTTGGCAATGGCTGGGAAAATATCTGGTTCAATGTGACCTGTGAGAATCAGCAGATGGCCAACAAACGGCTACCATATCTAAAAGAACTCCCCTTCCGCCATAAAGGCGTCATGTGTGCCCCCCTCATCGGTCCGGTCAGTCTTCTTCCTTATCTGGATGAGGACTTTATCGAGCAGGTCATCTGTGGCGGGGAAAACTACGCGGGTTCCCGGCCCTGCAATTACGACTGGGTGCTGGCTCTGCATGATGAGTGCCGCAAAGCTAATGTTTCCTTCTCTTTTATCGAGATAGGCTCCAACTTTGTAAAAGATGGCCGCCATTATCACCTTGGCAGCAAGCAGAAACAGGCCGAACAGGCATTCAAGGCCGGTCTGAACTATGTCGACAGACCTCAGCACTTTGACCTGCATTACCCCATCGGAATACAACTTCAGCCACATGAGCTATACCAAGCACGATACGATGGCCCCCACTGCCACGCCTGTGGCAGCCGCCTGATATGCAACGGCTGCAGCCATTGCGGAAAATGTGGCGGAGATGTTTGGTAAAATTGCCAAAACTTAATAACGACGGAACCAATGAAAAACGGCCAAATACCCAAAATCCATGGATATTTGGCCGTTCTTTTAGTGGCGGAGCTCACAGGAAATCTTGGTAATCACGCCATTCTTTACCGTGAATTCTATTTCCTTGGCACCATCTGCCGTGAAATATTTGTATTCCGTATCCTGACGGTCAACATCAACCTTGTCCGCCTGTCCATACGCCGCATTAAGTTTGTCAGCACTCATGCCCAGTGTAATGCCTGCCGGGGTTTTGACTTCGCCACTCTTAACCACCACTTCTTCTACCACGCCGGGACGGTCATCATCAACTTTGATAATAAGCCCACTCTTGAAGACAGTCTTTTCGTAGTCGGCGTAAACTATCTCGCCACCAAGCTTTTTAGCCTGCTCCAGGCTCATGCCGGGTTCAATTCCACCAAGGGATACCTGCTGGGGAGCCACACTGGCAAAGGCCGTTGCAGCTGCTGCCATAAGCGTACCAAGAATCATAGCAGATAATTTCTTGTTGATTTTCATAAGAACCTCCAATCAAATGCACGTAAACTTCTTATACCTATGCATATCCTACAAGACTTCGATGAAAAACGTCTGTAATATTGCCGCTTTTTTCACAATTTCATACTCTCCAGCAAAGCCCCATTTGAGGCGATAACATCCCTGTACCATAAAAAAGACTTTTTCCGATACCGTGCCAGGGTTCCCGAACCATCGTCATTACGGTCAACATACACAAAGCCATAACGCTTCGAAATCTGGGCGGTGGATGCTGATACCAAATCAATGCAGCCCCAGCTGGTATAGCCCATGACTTCCACACCATCCTTGATGGCCTCTTCTACCTGACGCAGATGGGCTGACATGTAATTTATGCGGTAATCATCATTCACGGTTTTGCTGCCCTTGCCGTCATCGATAAGCACGTCCTTAGCACCAAGACCATTTTCCACAATGAACAGGGGCTTTTGCCAGCGGTCATAAAATTTATTCAGGGTATAACGCAGCCCTTTGGGGTCTATAGGCCAGCCCCAGTCGCTGGCTTTCAGATAGGGGTTTTTCTTGCCTCCCATGAAATTGCCCACGATTTCTTCGCCGTCAACACCTTCGCAAAGGCTCAGGTAGTAGCTGAAGGAGACAAAATTCACGGTATGTTCCTTCAGAAGCTGCAGCTCTTCTGGTGTAGATTTAATTTCAATGCCTTTTTCCCGGAAATACCGCTTCATATAGCCAGGATACTCGCCCCGCACATGCATATCACCGAAGAAATCATTAAAATGGTCGATTTCCATGACCTTGATGATGTCATCAGGATTAGGCGTCAAGGGATAAGTCGGCATAGCCAGAATCATGCATCCAACCTTGGCTTCCGGCATGATTTCATGTGCCAGCTTTGTGGCCAGGGCTGAGGCAACGAACTCATGATGCACCGCCTGATAGAGCTCCGACAGGGACAATTCTTCCTTAGGGGTGACAATACCGCCGCTCATAAAGGGGGAATGAAGGACGGAATTGATTTCGTTGAAGGTCAGCCAATATTTGACCTGGCCCTTGTAACGCTGAAAAATTGTCCGCACATAGTTAGCGTAAAAATCTATCATCTGGTGATTGGCCCAGCCGTTGTACTTGCGGGCCAGATGCAAAGGCGTTTCATAATGGGAAATGGTGACCAATGGTTCCATGCCATACTTGTGGCAGGTGGCAAAGAGCCGGTCATAAAAGGCCAACCCCTGCTCATTGGGCTGCTGTTCATCTCCTTTGGGGAAGATGCGGCTCCAGGCAATGGATGTGCGGAAAACCTTAAAGCCCATTTCCGAGAGCAGCTTGATATCTTCCTCATAACGATGATAAAAGTCAATGCCCTTTAGCTTCAGATTATCTGCCGTAGGCTCCTCAGTAGGGGCAGATTTCAGCCCCTGGGGCAGGACATCCTGAATGGACAGGCCCTTGCCATCCTCGTTATAGGCTCCTTCGCACTGATTGGCGGCTACAGCACCGCCCCATAAAAAATTCTTGGGAAATGACATCTTGTTCTCCTATTCCGCCTGTAAAATCACTCTGGCATAGCGGGTAATTGGCGGCTCGCCACTATCTGTAACTTCACAGATGATATGAATGGTCTCCCCACTGCTTATATTTTGAGGTACCGTAAAGGATACACTGCTTTCTTTGGCCGTCAGGGATACCTTTGCTCCATAGCTGCCCGCTTCCTCATACTGATACCATTTATAGCTAATCTTGTCCCCATCAGGATCCTTCCCCAATGCATGGAGGGTAATCTTTTGCCCCTGTTTTACCTTCAGGTCAAGACCTTCCTGAATTTTTACCTCAGGTGCATGATTGGCTTCCTTATAGTCCTTCAGTGTCCAGGCAACTCTGGCGGCAAAATCGTTTTGTAAATCTTTAATCCAGCGGGTCTGGGAATAAAATCTGTCCTTCTTGCCCAACTCAGGATTATAGTCGAAGGATGCCAGATTATCCTCCCATACATTATCCGCTACTGCAGAAGGAGATAATCTGCCGCTCCAACCGCCATAGCTGAAATCTTCTGCGGAACGCAGGCCATTATTAACAAGATACAGATAGGAAGGAGAGTCCCCTTCCGAAATCAGGTCGTATTTTGCAAACCCAATTTCCTTGGCTTTTTCCATATCACCAAATACATCCTGAGGGTCACCTGCCAGTTTATGCCCGTCACCATAGGTCATATAGCTGCCGCCAATGGGGCCTTGCAGTATGTTTTCCTTCATCCACTTGCCGCCAAAGTAGGGCTGCTGTGAGGCCGGTGCCACCTTGTTCCAGATATAGGCCAGGCTGGCAAATTGTTCCTTGTTGAAAGCAACCTTGATATTAGGCCAGTTGATGGCAATGTATTTTTTATAGGTTTCATCCTGGTCCATGATGTTGTAGAGAATCGCTTTTTTGCCGACATGGTCATAAATATGCTGCCATTCAGCGGTGCCCTTGTACTTGTCTTCGATGGATTTCAAGGCTCTGGCAAAGGTATTGCTGCCGCCCCAGGTTTCAAAATGAATGGGCTCCGTAGAATCTTCCAGCAACAGTTTTTCTATCCACAAAGAACCTTCGGTGTCCTTGGCCATTTCTCCTTCAAATTCGATGTTGCCCACTTTGACCAGGGACTGCAATTTGTCCGCCGTGGGATAGTTTTTATCATGCTGCACCAGTTTCGGATATACGCTGCGGTACTTCTCGATATATTCCTTTATCCAGTCAGTGCCGCACCAACGCAAATCCGTATGCTTGCCAGGGTGGTATTCTTTTACCCACTTCATATTGGACTCAAATTCCGTGCCCTTGCCATCACCCTTGTAATGCCACATGGAGCTTGAGTAAATAATCCCCCGCACATCCACATCATTGATATAAAGCAGGAAACGCAGGAAGGAATCCATATCATCTACTTCACCATCGGTCATAACCACCGTCTGTAGTCTTTCTGCGGCATTAACTGTATTATTTTGCGGAAGGATAGCCGACATGGCTACACCTCCCAGCAAAAGAGCTGCCAACTTTTTCTTATTCATGCCATACTCCTCTTACACTGTCGTCAACAACAAATCAGCAAAAGATACCTTATTTTCCTTGGTAACATTTATCTCGCTGTACTCGCTTGTATTGGTAACAATAACTGGCGTAATGGTCTTGTAGCCTTCCTCCCGGATTTTTTCCGGGGAAAATTCAATCAGGGTCTGGCCAGCAGTTACCTTATCTCCCTGTGCCACCAAAGCCTTAAAATACTTGCCTTCCAGCTTTACGGTGTCCATACCGACATGAATCAGGACTTCACGGCCATCATCCAAGGTCAGGCCTACTGCATGACCTGTGGGAAAAATAGTGGTTACCACACCATCAGCGGGAGCAATAACCCGACCTTCATCCGGCTCAATGGCTACGCCCTGGCCCATGCAGCCGGAAGCAAACACGTTATCGGGCACTTCTTCCAAAGGAACAATTTTGCCGGACAAAGGAGCGACCATAGCTCCCTGAGGCATGTCTTCATAGGAGATTTTCGTTACATTCGCATCCTGCTTTTCGACCTGCCTATACAGAAGTACCGTCATCAACAAGCCTGTGGCAAAAGCCACCCCAGAGGCCAGCATAGCCGTATACATACCGGACAAATCACCGGAGGATACAGAGATAAAGTTAGGATAGCCAAAAATTCCTAAACCGCCCAGCAGATAAAATCTGGCACCCAAAGCTGCCAAAATTCCGCCGCCAACAGCTGCACCAATGCAGGAAATCACAAAGAATTTCTTCCGGGGCAGGGTAACGCCGTAAATACAGGGCTCAGTTACACCAAACAGGCCCGAAATGCAGGCCGGAATGGCAAGATTTCTCAGCTTCTTATCCTTGGTACGTAAAATAATTGCCAGCGCTACACCAATCTGGGCAAAGGAAGCGGCAAAATGGGACATTACCACTGGGTCATAGCCCAGAACGCTGATGTTGTTCAGCATAATGGGAACCAGCCCCCAATGAAGGCCAAAGATAATAAATACCTGCCACAAGCCCCCGACAAAGATGCCTGCCAAAACAGGACTGAAATTATAGATTCCCGTGGCCGCTGCTCCCACCAGCTGACCTACCCAGGTAGCCAACGGGCCAATCAGCAGAAAAGTCAAAGGAATCAACACGCAGAGGGTCAGGAAGGGCACCAGGAAATTCTGCAGCATGGCAGGCACCAGGCGTACAAACAACTTTTCAATCTTGGCCCCAAAATACAAGGCCAGGATAATGGGAATTACACTGGAGGCATAGCTCATCAGTATAACCGGCAGTCCCAGAAACTCCATATGTACTGCCGACTCAAACACAGTTCCGGCAAAGAGCGTATACATTTTCTCGCTGTTCATAATGGTGGGCAGGGTAGGATAAACCAAGGCCGCAGCCACCGCCATCCCCGTAAATTCATGCATGCCGAACTTACGGGCTGCTGACAGGCCCAGAAAGATGGGCAGGAAATAGAAGAAGGCATCGCCAATGATATTCAGCATCTGTGCCGTGCCGCTTTCAGGTGCCATAACCTCCAGAGCCAGAAGCAGAGCCGTAAAGCCTTTAATCATACCTGTGGCTACCAGCACAGAAAGAATCGGCGTAAAGATGCTGGAGATAAGGTCAATAAAGCGGTCCAGCAGACTACCTTTTACCTCCTGACTATCCTCTTCAGCCTTATCCTTGCCACCCTGAATGGCTGTCTGCTCAAGAATCGTTTCATATACGTCTTTCACAGCATTGCCGATAACCACCTGATACTGTCCGCCACTTTGCACCACCGTCATAACGCCGTCCATGGCTTCCAGCGTTTCCTTGTTGGCCAAGTTTTCATCCTTGAGTTTGAAACGCAATCTTGTAATACAATGGGTCAACGATATTACATTTTCCTCGCCGCCGACATTTTTTATAATGTCAGCGGCCAGACCTTTATACTTCTCCATTTATATAAAACCTCGCTTAAATCTTATTCATTGACACGCTCCGGGGCATAGACGATATTGCCAATGCCACCGTCCAAGCGATTATGGTCAGGGCCGATTTCATAGGCGATATTGGCCTTCTGCCCCATAAATTCAAAGGGCACCTTGTCATCCTTACCCGCCTTAATCTGCTGGCAATCCTCAATCAGCCGAGCCAGATAGTCCACGGTTAAATCCCCGCTGCCATGGGAGCAATACACTTTGTCGTATTTGCCAGCGGTTTCCTGCTGCAGTTTTCTCAGGCTCTTTTCATAGCTGCTCAGGCCCAAAGTTTCCTTGCCAAAGAGGAAAGTAAACATATTGGCTCCGTCCCCGGTAATAAGGGCACGATTTTCCCGCAGCAGCACCGCCTTCATACCCTGGGTATGTCCTGGAACATCATAGATATCCAAATGCACGCCACCTAAGTCAAAGGTCATGCCTGCCTTCAGATCCTTGAATCTGTCGGCATTATCTTCGGCCCTGTAATCAGAGGTATTAACCGTAGCTGCCCACTGGGGATTTGTGCCGCCGATATAGCCTGTTCTGGAGGCAAAGGCCGTATGCTCCTTAAAGAGTTCCTTATCCTTGCCACTCATATAAACCTCTGCAAACTCTGCTGTGCCGGAGGCATGGTCCACATGTCCATGGGTCAAAATAACCACCAGCGGCTTATTGGTCAGCTTCTCCACATAGGTCTTGAGGCTGCCCACCCCAATACCAGTGTCAATCAAAGCCGCTTTATCCTTGCCTTCCACCAGATATATCATATCCCCGGTCATATCCTTGATACGGGTGATATTATGGTCTATCTTGGCAGAGCGAAAGGGCAAAAGCTGCTCTTGGGTCTGTGCAGCCTGCAGGCTGCTTCCTTCTGCCGCCTGTGCCGAACCTGCCATAGGGGACAGAACGGTCATCATGGACAGCATAACTGCCGCTATCAGTTTCTTTTTCATATTCAACATCCTCATTTCACCATAAAGGTATAATTACCGGAGCCCAGCTGGAAGCTTTCCTGCCGGTCTATTTTTTTGCCATTACAGGTAAGGTCTTTGCCCAAATTCGGCAATTCCAGCGTGGCTGTGGTATTGGCAGGCACATGGAAAACGAACTGCCAACCATCGGCGGTCTTTTCCCAACTGCTTTCTATCCTGCCATATACACTGTCATAGTGGCCCTTGGCCCAGGTCATCTTCCCTGACTCATCCACCTGAGGACGCAGGTAAAAATGCTTAAAGCCCGGATTCTTTTCATCACAGACAATGCCCAGGGAAGAATCCATCATCCAGGCCCCTACAGCTCCAAAGGAGTAATGATTGAAGGAATTCATGCTGTTGTTGCCTCCAAAGCCCCGCTCCTTGGTATAGGAATCCAGACGCTCCCAAATGGTGGTGGCACCATTCTTTACGGGATAGAGCCAGCTTGGATAAGCATCATTTTGCAGCAGACGATAAGCCGCTAAGTTATGCCCAGTCTCCGTCAGGGCATGACTGATGGCTGCCGTGCCGATAAAGCCCGTCATCAAGGAATATGCCGGTCTTTGCACCTTCAAATCGTCCACATGGGTGCTTTCCACAGTTTTCAGGAGATTTTTCCCCACCATTGCCTTTTTGCTGTCATCCACCACACTTAGAGCCAGTGGCACGGCATAGGCGGTCTGGGTATCCATTAACTTGCCTGTGGAATCCAGAGCTTTTCCTTCAGCAGTCAGGAATTTGTCATTAAAATACTGACGGCGTTTTTCATACAGGTCATGGTACTTGGCAGCATCTGATGTCTTGCCCAGTTTCTCCGCTGTCTTCCACAGGATTTCCAAATTGCTGACACCATAGGCCTGCCAGAGATACTGTGGTTCATTTTTACTGTTTTCCGGCCCCAGCCAGTCACCCAGCCCCGGCAAACCTTTGGCTTCCTTGTAGAGACCATCGGACTGCTCACAAGCTGTCATATAATCCACATAATGCTTCATCGCTTCATAATGCTCTTCCAGCACTGCCGTATCGCCGTACTGCAGATAAAGCTGCCAGGGAATCTGCACCCCGGCACTGCCCCAGATAAAGCCCCCGGCACCATGGCCCAGGGGAGCCGTATCCGTAAAGCGTCCATCTGACGCCTGGGTATCCCTCATGCTCAGCATATGCTGCCGCAGGAAGTTGTCGCTGTTTGCCAGATAAACTGCCGTATTGCCAAAGACGTTAAGGTCTCCAGACCAGCCCATACGCTCATTACGCTGGGGGCAGTCTGTGGGAATGGCCAGAAAATTAGCACGGGTAGACCACTGGATATTCTTAAACAGACGATTCACATCTTCATTTGATGTCTCATACCCTGCCGTATCCTGCGGCACCGAGGTAAGCACCCTGCCACGAACTGCCATTAGGGGCAAAGCCTTATCCACTCCCGTTATCTCCAAATAGCGGTAACCATGGAAGGTAAACCGGGGAGACAACCTCTCCCGGCCCCCCTTCAGGATAAAGTTATCCCGCACCATGGCAGCCCGCAGGTTCTCCACCATGAGCATGTCCTTGTTTTCTCCATCAGGATACAGGACTTCAGCATAACGCATGGTTATCTGCTGACCTTTGCGGCCCTCAATATCAAGAACGGGCACACCGGCAAAATTCTGCCCCATATCGTAGACAAAAACACCGGGACGAACCTCTTTTACGGACTGAGCTGTCAGTTCATGCTGCTGTGCTGCCTGCACCGCAGTGCCTGCCTGAGCCACAAAATCTATTTTGGAAAAATCCTGCTCATAAGTCCTGTCTGTCAAGAACTCATGCCACTTCCCTGTGGCAGTGGTTCCTGCCAGACTCACTTCCCCAGCCTTTTTCCAGCCGTGCTTCTGCCCGTCATAGCCTGGCTTATCCCAGCCTTTCAGAGCTTCGGCCCGCAGGCTGTCATAAGTCTCTCCCTGGAAAAAACTTCCCAGACGCAACGGGCCATCGGCGTAATACTGCCAGGTATCCGGCTGGGTCGTTATGATATCCTCCGTGCCATCTTCGTAACTGATAACCAGTTTAGCCAACAGGGACTGGCGGTCACCGAAGTAATTCCAGTTGGTGCCCAAAAAGGTAATAGCACCACTCCACCAGCCTTCACCCAGCTGGGCACCCAGAGCGTTCTGCTTACCCGCTCTTATGAGCTTTGTCACATCATAAGCCTGATAAAGCTGGGTCTTGTTATACTGGGTAAAGCCAGGAGCAAAATAATCCTCGCCCACCTTCTGCCCATTCAAGGAAAGTTCATAAATACCACGGGCCGCCGCATAAAGTCTGGCCTGACGAATTTTCTTTTTAGCCTTAAATTCCGTACGCAGCATGGGCATGGCATCATGGGAGGGATTCAGCAGCTGCATAGTCCCTTTATCATTTCCCTGCAAAACTGCAGTGGCTTCCGATACAAAAAGTTCTGCACAGGGCGTGCGGAAATTTTTCACTGTCAGGTTGGTAAAGGCCGCATCTTCTCCAGCGGGTACAGCATAGCCAATATCTGCCAAGGCCGGATAAGCATTTGAGCCGCCACTCATGCCGAAGGGATTGCCATTTATCCCCTTGCTCCAGGGGTCAAGTTCTGGTACCTCAAGTTCCTGTCCGTCAATAGATGCCGCCATAATGCCATACATGCTGCTGATTTCCAGATGATGTTTATGCTGGTAATTCTGGGAATTTATCAGGATATTGGGTATCTCAATGCTGCCAAAGGGCTTATCATCGCTGTCTCCTTTCACATAGCCCACCCGATAAAAGTTAACCTTTGCTCCCTTTTCTATCTGAGAGCAGTCAAGCTCTGCCCGGAAGTAGCTCTTGTCTTTGCCTGCTTCTATACCTGCCATATTCATATTGACATTCAGCATACGGCTGTCATTAGCACCATAGATAAGGCTGGCCCGTTTGCTATTTTTTCCCAATTCAATATCACAGCCCAGACGGAACACGGTCAGGCTCTGGGAGTCAAGGGGCAAAGTCTTTTCACAGCTGCCAATCCATTTGGCCCCGGACCAATCTCCTTCGCCATCCCGGTCAGGATTCAGCCCCATGCCAAAACGAGCACTTTTTTGCCGCAAATTGCCATCTTTATCCCAGACCTTCACTTCCCAGTAATAATCACGGCCGGGCTCTAATTTACTGCCTCCATAAGCAATATCCAGGGATTTTCCTGCAGCTACTCTGCCAGTATCCCATACCACCTTGCCCTGCATATCCTTTACCGTCAGCTGATAGGCGGCCTGCAATAGATTTCGTTCTCCAGCCTCTGCCTGCATCTGCCAGGAAAAACGCGGTTTTTCCTGGTCAATAGCCTGGGGGTTGTCCTGCTGTTCCACTGCCATTTTTTCAATGGTAAAAGCCTCGGCATAATTCTGCGAAAAACCCAAAGCTGCCAAAGCTGCTAACAGCGATGCATTTTTTATCCACTTGCGTTGCATTTCATTTTCTCCTTTATAACGCTTTAGAAGAACAGATTCATCTGTGCCCGAACATCCCTGCGGCGTTCACCAGTATCGATATCCTTGGCAAATGTCGCATAGGCTTCAAAGAGCATCTTGTCATCAAACACATAGTTAAAGCCCGGACGCAGACCCTTCATATTGTCAAATTCCATGGTATCCGAGAACTGGGAAAGGGTCGGCTGATAGAGATACATCAGATAAGCTGACCATGTACCCGGTTTCATAATATCGGCCTTGCCATAGGTCAGGCGTCCATAAAATACCGGCTTCGTACTGGTGTTATAATTGTTGCTGTTTTTCCAGTAGGAACGTTCCGCCTTAATCAAATCATGGTCAACGTGGGCATTACTATCTTCTACTACCGTAGTCAGCTGCCACTTTTTATTAAGCTGGCGTTCATATCCCAAATAACCGTAAAGGACTCTGTTCTGGTCATCCTTTTGGAAATGGCGGGACGACGGTGTCATGGCATAAAGCCCCCAGGATAACGTGCTCTTATCATCCGGCTTCGTTTCAAACTTCAGCGAAGTATATTCCTGACGCTCCTGGATTTTATTCTCAACTCCAGGAATCGGCCCCGGTGCAAACCAGTTTCCCTTCGGCCAGTCAATAACCCGCCCATGGAACATGGTGGTGGTAATCTTGCCTGGAATGCGTACCTGCACACCATTCACACGGCTGTCGATGCCGAAGCCGTAGGTGCCGATATCATACATACGGCCAATGGAAATATCAAACTTGGAAAACTTGCCTTCCAGCAGCAGTTCATTAGCAATATTGGTCTGCATATTAAGGTCAGCATCTGCATGCCGGGGTTCCATATCGTTTATGGTGTCCATGGAACGCTGGAACTCATTGCCCAGTACGATAGTCCAACGGGGATTTACCTTATACTGATGTACTAAGTGCAAATTGAAATGATTGTAGCGACGTTGCCAGCCGTTGCCATAGTCATTATTCTGGAAACGCATGCGGGCAAAGCCCCAGAAGCTGTATTTATCATCCAGCACCGGCTTTTTAGGCGGTACCTTTGCTTCATTGGTAGGCTGCTTGGCATTGTCCGGATATGCTTCCATCTTGCCTGCATCATTTGTATTTTTGACATCCTGAGGCGTAAGTTTTCTCTCGACCTGAGGCCTTACCGGTGTTCCCGCATAGGCATCTCCGGCATCATTTCCTTGCATTTTGTCGAGCTTTTCCAGCTGGCCCAAAAGCTCCACCTTCCGGATATCGCTGGCATATGCCTCCTGCAGCTTTTGTAATGCCGTCTTCTGCTTGTCTGTCAACGATGCAGAACTTTGTGCATCATTGACGATAACGGCCATTTCAAACCGGCTCATCACCTTTCCTTCCGGAATAATACCTTGATGATGGGGAATACCGCCATCAGCTAGCAGCTCGTTCATCACCCCATATGTCCAGTCCCCTGCAGGTACTTCAGCGAAAAAACTTGTCTCAGCCGAAGCACTATTTCCCAGACAAAGAGCAGCTCCCAAACAAAGCGGCATTATCCTTTGCAGAACTTTTTTTGATTTTACTTTACGCATAACATACATCCCCCTGATAATCTCTAATTGCTTGCTACACAAAAGTTTAACAAGAGAAAAAGATGGCCGCCATGTTAGCAAAGGACAGAATAATTATCCTTTGCAGACATGACATCCATCTGAAAGTACGTTATAATGAGTAAACAATAAACCGCCAACACGACGAGACAGGAGGAAATATGCTCTATATCAGCGATTTAATGCCCCTGACAGCTGCAGAGCTGGACTACCGGGCCTTACAGCAACGTTATCCATTCATACATCAGTTGCCGCCGCTCCCCCTGCCCGACCTTCTACGCCGCCTGCAAAGCTATCCAGAGTATGAGCAGGCTTATCAACGTCACTTTGGCCGCTTTGAACACAAAACAAATGTCACAGAACAAATCTTCCAACGCCCTCAGGATGTAGAAGTCGTTATGCATCCCCGTTTTGTGCCAGGGATTTTGCACAGCCATGAATTTTTTGAGCTTATCTATGTACTGAGCGGCACAGTAGAACACTATACGGACAATACGCCCCAACGTCTTAATCTCGGGGATATATGTATTATCGCCCCAGGAGTTACTCATGGAATCGGCACTTGCCAAAAAGACACGTTACTGATGAGCGTTGTACTGCGTGCCAGTACCTTTGCCGAAACCTTTTTTAATATTTTGCAGGAAGATGCCATGCTGACAGCCTTCTTCACCCGGGCTCTCTATGCTGGCGGTGCAGGTATCCTTCATTTCAGCACTGGTTATGACCGGGAAATTTGTCAGCTGATGCTGACCATGCTCTACGAATTCAGGAGCAACAAACTCTATAATGGAAAAATGCTCAACAGCCTGATGACTGCCTGCTTCATTCTCCTGCTGAGAAGCCATGCCGACAGTGCAAAAACCAAAGACACCAGCCCTAATTCCGCCATTGTCCCCATCCTCCACTACCTGCAAAATAACAGTGAAAACCTGACACTGCACCAGCTGGCCCAGCATTTCTCTTACAGCGACAGACAGATGACCCGGCTACTGGTACAGAGCACCGGACAAAACTTTACCCAGCTTATCCAAAGACTGAAACTGGAGAAAGCACGCATCCTGCTGGCCCACAGCAATCTGTCTATCCAGGAAATCATCAACCGCTGCGGCTACTCGAATCCCACCTACTTCTACCGTCTTTTTGCCAAAAATTTCCAAATGACACCAGCATCATATAGACAAAAGCAACTTGGTATTTGAGCCAAACACCAAAGGTACCTAAATTGGTTGATATATTTTTCATGCAACCAATTTAGGTACCTTTGTTTCTGAAAGAATAAGTTACCACCTATATATCACTTTACTCCCCCCAAAATTCACTCGTTGAATTTTCTTTAGTAAACTAAAGTATTTAGAAAATACTTGATTTATTTTATACTCGGTGCTAATATTAACTAAAAAGGTTATATAACCTATATAAGTTTATTCGATTAGGATGTGATAAAA
>NC_017077.1 GCF_000284095.1 Selenomonas ruminantium subsp. lactilytica TAM6421
ATGTCAACAAAAATCTATGCCATAGCCAATCAAAAGGGCGGTGTCGGTAAGACTACCACCTGTCACTGTTTAGCTGCTGGCCTCCATGCTCAGGGTAAAAAAGTGCTTTTAATAGACTTAGACCCACAGTCTAATCTCTCTGTTCTCTGTGACGCTGTTACGGATGCAGTAAATAAAGACGCTGTAACAATGTTAGAATTGCTATCTGATAAAGCTACTTTCCCAGATGTTATTCAACCCATGGAAGATTATGACATCGCACCAGCCTCTATGTACCTTGCCTCCATTGACAGCGTATTAACAGACCCCATAGGAAGACCTTTCAAGCTGGCCGAGAAAATAACCGAAGCGAATCTCCGAAAAAAATACGATTACATATTCATTGACTGTCCTCCTGCTCTAGGAACTTTAACTTCCTTGGCCATTGTAGCTGCCGATTCTGTAATTATCCCTGCTCAAGCAGATATTTTGTCTTTACAAGGTGTGTCCCAGCTTTATTCCACAATCCAGTCAGCTCGTGGCCATGCTAATAAATCACTAAGGATCGCTGGCATTGTACTTACACGTTTCAATGCTCGTACTAAAATTTCTCGTGAAATTCATGAAATGTTCCTTACAGCAGCCAAACAAATGAACACAGCAGTATTTAAGACACAAATCCGTGAAGGAACAGCCATAAAAGAGACCCAGGCATCTGGTGAGAATATATTCAAAGCTGCTAGTAATTCCAATGTTGCTCAAGACTATAAAGCATTGACAAAAGAAATTTTCTTTCCCAAGGAGGCATAAAGATGGCAAAAAAACAGGTAAAAATAGACACAAAGCGAAATCCGTTTGCCATTGATAAATCTCTAAGCCCTGCAGACAATTTTTTAGCGCCACAAACGGTCAAGAAAACAAATTTAACTGTACATAATGTACAAAATGTACATAGTGAACATAATGTACAAAACATACAAACTGTACATAATGAATATAAAAGTGAAGAAACTTCTAAAAAAGTTGTTATCGAAGAAGATAGGGAATCCCCCAATGATACATACCCTCTAAAACGCTCTGAGAGCTCTCAGAAGGGCAAGAAACATATCCACCTAGTACTTACCATAGATAAGTATGAAATGTTGGAGAAAATGGCTAATTTGCAGCATCAGACGGTAACAAAATGTATAAGTGAGATGATTGAAGACCAGTATACCAGCAAATGGAGTGCTATTAGTGATCAGTTAGAACAGATTAAGCGTAAATTGGCAGTACAATCTCCCAAAAGAGATATTCTCAATATGTGAAAATAATTTTTAGAAAAAGCAAGCAAGGCAAAATAGGAGTTATTCACAGCCTGTGGATAACTCGCTCTTGCTTTGCTTGCTTTTAAGCATAAATGCTTTAAATGCTTTCGGCGACGGGAAGCCCCGTCATTACTGGGCTCAAGGCTGCTAAAGACGAGAGATTTTAACCTAAAGACGAGAGATTTTAACCTATTTAGCATTTTAAAGACGAGAGATTTTAACCTAAAGACGAGAGATTTTAACCTAAAATGCTTTAAAGACGAGAGATTTTAACCTAAAACGAGAGATTTTAACCTAAATATTGACATACATTTGTCCATTTTGGTAAGATATTAACGAAAAACGAGAGATTTTAACCTGTTTTTAGGGGCAATTATTAGGGAGAGGTTAAAATTTCTCGTCTTTAGAAAGGGGAGTATATGGACGATAGAAGACCAGCAATATATCAAGCAAATCCGTTGATAGAAGCAAGGAAACCCATGAATGCCTTAGAAATGCGTTTATTTATGCTTGCTTTACAAGATGTTAATCCACATTTATCGGCTAATGACAAATATTATGACAAGTTTTTTAAGGAAACTCATATTTTACCTGGAGAATTAAAAAAGATAATGGGAAATGGGGCGTACATTCCTTTACTTGATGAGGCTTGCGATAGACTAACATCAAGGAATGTGTGTATTAGAGAAGGGGAAGACAAATTTGTTTATTATCCCATATTTTCATTTATTCAATATGAAAAAGGTGATGGTCTAAGAATTCAATTTAATAATAAAATGCGTGAACTAATTTTGGATATATTTGAATCTGGTTATCCTTATACTAAGATTAGCATGAAACAAATTTTCTATTTAGGTTCTGCATATGCTATGAGATTATTGGAGATTATGCTTCAATATCAAGGAATGAAGCGTAATAATATTATTACTAGAACAATACAGTTAGAAGAGCTGCGTTTTATGCTAAACGTTGAGGAAGATAAATATCCACGAATCAATGATTTCAAAAGATTTGTTTTAGATATTGCAACCAATGAGATAAATGCCAATACACAGTATTCAATACGCTATGAAGCTGAGAAGAGTGGAAGAAAAATCGTTGCTTTTTCTTTTTATATGGATTGTAGTAATTTGGTTTCTAATGAGGAGATTGTAGAAGAAGATATAAAACTAGAAATGCCCCCGGCAAAAAAGAAGAGATATGGTCTATCTAAACATGCTATTAACACGTTAACTACCATATGTGGTAGCAATGAGGAATTTGAACTTCGTATGGAGTATGCTTTGCAATTAGCAGAGACAAGAAAACCGGAAAATCTACAGGGGTTTTTGTATAATGCGATAAAAGATAATTACAGACAGCAGGACTTAGATGCAAAGGCAGCAATAGAGCGTGAAATGCAAGCCATAGAAGAAAATAAGGAATGGGAACAAGTTGCTGCCAAGATGTTTGCTGGTGAGATTGGTATTGATGAAGAGCGTCCAGAAATACCTTTTGATTTAAATAATCCTATGGAACTTGCTATTGTAAAACTAATCAAGAAAGCACTTCAAGATAGAATGATGGACTTTACCACAAGGAGCAGATTAGAAGACCACAATATGAGTGTATCAAGGTTCATAGAATTATATGGAAATACAATAGCATAATATTTATATTGCAATAACTCATATAAAGTTGTAAAATTGCAAACAACAAGAGAAAATTCTATGGAGGTATAGTAAATGAACTATATGCAGAACCAAACAACAGTATCTACTGAACAGAAGCCTAAAAAAGAACGCCGTCGCAAAACTCCAGAGGAGAAATTAGCAGAGGCTCTTGCTAAAAAGAAACGTGCCGACGCAATCGCCAAGAAGCGTAATGAGGAGATAGCTGCTCTTAAAGAGGAAATCCAGAACGCAAAGTGGAAACAGCTCCTTAGAGAAGCTAAAGCAGCAGGAGCAGATGAAGATGTAGTCATCTCTATTATCATGAATCAGAAAGATGCTATTATCCGCAAAGCCGTAGAGATTACAAAAGCTCAAAATTCTAACTAAATTTTAATAGAAGATAGATATAATGTAAGGGAGGGTAAAACCTCCCTTTTTTAAAACCTAAATTACATACACACCCCTTTACCCTATTCAGGGTTAAAAGGCCATTTCCCGTGAATCCCAAACGCATTACACCTTGATACTAAAGGGTTTATGCGAATCCCATTTGCATTACAAACAGAATGGAGGATGAAATGAGCAAAGTATATGCCAATACAATACAAAAGACCGTAAGACTGCCCATAAATCTATATGACAAGATAGAATCCATAGCTAAAGACCATAACACCAGTACATCTTATATTATAAGGTATATATTAGAAGACTACTTCCATGTGAAATCAAGCAATGTAGAAGCAGTAGAGGATAACCAGCTGGATAATCTATTAACTATCCTAAAGGAAATTAAGTCCGATACAGAACGGATAAAAGAAGCTACAGGAGCGAATTAAAATGTTATGCTCATGCGTTCCCGTCAAATCGGTTGAAATGGCTACAAGCTACTATTCAAACGAAGATGACCGACCAGTAAAAGACGAATACTACGCCAACGACAATACAAATGATATGTGGGGCGGTACGCTGGCCGAAGAAGTAGGCTTAACCGGAAATGTACATCATGAAGAATTTGAAGCCATGATAAACAATGTATACAGTCGGCTAAAGCCACTTATGCGGACTGGAGAAGAACCAACACTAGGGGCAGACCTTACCTTTTCTTCCTCCAAGTCTGTTTCACTAGCCATTGTAAACGAACCGCCAGAAGTATCACAAACCCTGCAAGAGAACCACCGCAGGGCAGTAGAAGATACCTTAAAAATTGTTGAGCGTGAATTTATCAGTAAGAACATATCAAGGCAGCGCCTGTTAGATGGAAATAGCCGGGAATTTACAGGCCATGCTATTTATGCAAAGTTTGAACATGGCCTATCCAGATATAAGGACGTACAGACCCATACACATTGCTATATTGCCAACGAAACCATAGATAGTACAGGCAAGGCTTGTTCCATAGATGTGAAATTTCTTATGGAGAACCAAAAGACCATAGGTGCCATTTGCCGAAACCTTGAACTAAAGTACAATATGGAATCCGGCTTCCAGTTCCGGGAAGGGCAGCATGACTTTGAATTAGTGGGCTATTCCGATGAACTTATAGCCGAAAACAGCAAGGCCAGATTAGATATTGAAAAGTATCTATCCGACCATGGAATGGAGGCAAATGCAAAGAATTGTCAGATAGCATGGAACTCCATAAGGCCAGCCAAAAGCGAACACGCCAATAACCGTGATATAGCAGATAATACAAGGGAAATATGTAATGCCCATAAGGCCCATATATCCCTAATAGATAACAGCCATGAAGTCACCATGTCAGAGGCAGAAGGCGAAGACGTTTTTTCGCAAACCATCAAGGAATTGCAAGATAAAGACTTTGCTTTTACCAAGGGAGAACTGCAAGTATCTCTCCTCAATAATGGCAGCATATACGGCATGAGCTGGGAGCAATGTAAAGACCTGATTGAAAAACATAAGGAACTTGTTTATGTTGGTATGCGACAGGATAGCCCCGCTAGCACCAAGGAATACTATACCACTAAGGACAATATCCGCTTACAGAAGGAAATCGAAAAACACATCCTTGCTTGTAAAGGAACTGGCCATAAAATAGCTTCCAAAGACATAGAAAAGGCAATGGAACGGGTAGCCAAAAGCAAGGATATTACCCTCAAGGGAGAACAGGCAGACTTTGTAAAAAACTTCCTTGCCTCTTCATCCAGAGCTTATGTCTTGAACGGTAAGCCTGGAACAGGCAAGACCTTTGTTATGGCCTATGCCAAAGATACTTTACTGGAATTAGGCTACAAGCCCCAGGACATACAAGGGGCTGCCTTTCAGAAGGCTGCGGCCATCGAGCTGGAGCAGGACAGCGGAATCAAGTCGGACACCATAGACCGGCTCTTGCTCATGAAGGAGAAAGAAGCTGCCACGGTCCGAGGCGAGAAATGGCACTTTGACGGCAGCCACGGCAGACACTATGATTTCCGGGGTCTGCCGAAACTCACACGCCCTGCCGTGCTGGTGGTGGACGAGGCGGGCATGGTGGATGACATCAAGATAAAAGCCCTCTTTGACTACTCCAAGGAAGTCAGCACCCCGGAAGCCCCATTGACCCTGCTATTTAGCGGTGACTACCGCCAAATACAGGCCATTGGCATAGGGGGAGGCTATGAGAAGATGGCCAACCGGGAAGGAGGCCGGGTACCCCCGGTGGCATCCAGCTACTTAGAGGACATAACCCGGCAGAAGGATGCCGAACTAAAGGAAACGGTGCTATCCATTGTCAATGATGAATCCGTGGGCAGGTCATTCCAGCTGCTGCATCAGCGGAGTCTGGAGGACACCATGAAGCAATGGAGGCAGGAGCCGGAGAGGATTATCAAGGCCGACAATGCTGCCATCGCCGAAGACCTTAACCAGCGCATCCGGCAGGAACGGCTGCAGCAGGGGCAGCTGCAAAACGAGCAGACCATAGACCTGCAGGCCAAGCGCCCCACCAAAGCGGAGCCGGAGCCAAAGCCCCAACAGATGAAACTTGCCGAAGGGGAGCGGGTAATCATATCCTCTGCCAAGACCGGGGCAAACAAAGACAACTATCCCGGCTCCTCTCAGACCATGACCATTTCCCGGATAAAAGATGGCCATATAATCGGCACAGCCGAAAATGGCCGGGAATATTCCATTCCCACAGACAAACTAAGAGCCGGACAAATCCGCTATGCCTATGCCGTAGAGGGCAAGCAAGCAGGCATACTTTTTCAAGGACAGGAACGGCAGTACATCGAAGCTCATGGAGGGCTGCGGGAAATTCGCAACCACAAGGAACTGGAAAAAGCAGCCGTAGACGAATACATGAGGCGGGTACTTTCCAATGATGGCAAGAGCCTAGCATTAAGTGTCGAAACCAACACCCAACGGCAGCGCATCAACCGCATGATTCGTGAACAGCTGCAGGAGGCCGGGAAAATCGAGAAAAAGGGCTACACCTTCAAGGTGGACAACGGGCAAAATCCCACCATGCCGGACGGCAAGCGGAATAAATCCTACAAGACACAAAAAATAGAAGTGGCCAAAGGTGATCGCCTTATCTGCCTCAAAAACGACAACAAAGCCGGCCTCTACAATAATATGGAAGGAACCGTCCAGAGCATAAACAAGGACGGTAAAGCAAAGATACTCACCAAAGACGGCCTGATAACCGCCGACCTCAAGGCAAACACATCATGGGATTATGCCCATGCCAAGACCGTAAACAAGCTGCAGGGGGCTACCGTTGATACCATCATCACCATAGAGGACAGGAGCAACCGCAACGCCCACTTTGTAGCTGTGAGCCGAGCAAGAACGGAAGGAGTTATCTTTACCACCAACCGCCAGCGACTGGAAAAAGCAGCAGACGAGTGGGCAAACAAAGTGACCATGGACAGCTTCAAGCCTCCTACCACGGAACAGGGCGAATACAAGACCCCAGAGCAGCGGGCAGAAATTGTCCGGGAGGTTCGGGAACCGACTGGTGCCGAGATTGAAAAACTGCACGAACTGGAATTAGACCTTGGCCATCCGCTAGAAATAAACGAGATACCGGGCCATAACGAGCCGGAACTGCCCATTATCCAAGGCATGGACGAGAAAAAGGAACTGCTGAAAGCCTATGGACAGCTGGGCAAGGAAAAACTGCCCTTTGCTATAGAGCGAGCTGAAATTAATAATGAATCAATGGCCATAGACCAGAACGGCAAAAAATACCTGTTCCCTGCATCCAAATGGATAGACCTGCCCCAAGACGGCAAATCCATGGCCATGCAGCTAAAAGATGACTTTGAAACCCTGCAGCGGGCAAAGGAAAATCCATTCATCCCACGGATGCAGCGGGAAGCCCTACACGCAGGAGCAAGGATTATCGCTGCCGGACAGCTGGCCGAGAGCAACGGCCTCATAACGCCAAAAATAGCAAGGTCATGTGAGATTCCCGGCATTCCCGGTTTTAAGGAAGCCAATGAAGTCCTTGACCTGCCGGTAAAAGAGGGGGAAAAGACCGTAGAGTTTATGTCCGACAAGGTACTGGAAGTCATGACCAGCCGGGAATTATCCCTTGATGTATTGGCCAAAGGCCACGAAATAGAAAGAGATGGTGGATTGAGCCTATGAAAAATGAAGTCGTAAAGAAATTGAACGAAAAAGTACAGCCACCTGCTAACTGTATCTGTATAGACTGCCCTCATGCCCATTGGCATATAAAAAGCAACGGGATACCAGAATGTAAATGCAGGCTGCTGTCTGCCATAGTATGGAATGCAAAGCGCGGTGAGCATTGCATAACAGCCTGCAGCGGTTCAGAAACGCTGGAAATGAAGCCGAACCCCATTCCCTGTGTGTCCTGCCAGTATGCCGTATGGTATAAGGACAGCGGTACGATACAAGGCTACTGCCGGGATATATACCGCAAGATATATGGTAAGGATTCAAACGGTAAGTCTATATCTAGTATTAGTGATTGCAACGCCTATGAAAAAAGGGAGGTACTATAACATATCATGAGCATGATTGAAGAAGTCGCAGCAATGAAACAGGAGCAGGAAGCCCAGCGGGGCGACCTGGTACGCATTAACAGCAGCCTAAATGAACTGACCAAAGCCCTGCAGGGCACCACCGCAGCCATAAATGACCTGTCGGCTAAGTATGACCTGCTGATGCGCGACCTGCAGAAGCAAACGGCCACCCAAAAGGAAGGGATAACCCCGGAACAGGTGCAGGCCATTGTAGCCAAGGAACTGCAGGGCATCCAGCTTGATGGCAAGACTGTATTTGACCCGCTCCGGGAAAAGGCAGCTGAATTAAGCAAGGAGCTTTCCGCTGCAGGGAAGGTGGCAGCTAGGCAAGTCCGGGACATAGGGAATGAAGATTTGAAGGTAACCATATTCAGAAGTTTGGTTACGGCTATCTGGTATATATTGATTACGGGATCTATCATGTATTGGATATATGGCATCAAGGATATCCATAAGGAGCTGGACTATCTTCATAACCGAGTAGATGTTATCCAGTATAACCAGACAATCCCAGGGGCTAAGTTTACCCCGTGGGATATGAAGGATTTTTATGAGGCATGGGATAATCAGAACAAGTACATCTGGGAGCAGCGTAATAAGAACGGGCAAAAGCAATGAATCCGCCGCTAAAAAAGCTGAAATCAGTCCTGTTTCATGATATAATCCAATTAGAAAAGCAAAGGAGCCTTATACCATGACAAATCCAAAATCACTCATACAGCAGGCCATTGAGAATGATATTGCCAACAAGAAATACAATCCCATGAATGATGTCCTGTTCAAGTTTATCTTCGGCAAGGATGAACGGAAGCAGGTCACCATTGACTTCCTCAATGCCGTTTTGGATCGCCATGGTGCTGCAACCATCAAGGACATCCAATTCCAGAATAGCGAGATTGTCCCCTTCTATGACGATGACAAACTGACCCGGCTGGATATATTCTGCGTTACCGAAGAAGGTTTGCAGATTGATGTTGAGGTCCAGATCGTGGATAAAAAGAATATGGAACGTCGCACCCTTTACTATTGGTCGCAGATGTATCTGATGAATCTGTCCAAGGGTGGGAAGTATCAAAACTTGAAACCGTCCATAACCATCAACATCCTCCGCTACAATATCTTCCCCGGCGAACCGGCTCACTCCATGTACAGTATCTACAACATGGAAACCCAACGCCGCCTCAATGAAGATATGGAACTGCATTTCCTTGAGGTTCCTAAATTCCAGAAAAAGCCCGTCAGCGAAATGACCAGTGTGGAACGCTGGCTGGCTTACTTCTCCAACAAATTAGATCCGAAAGAAATGGAGGAATTGGCCATGAATGAAGCTGCTATTCAGACTGCTTTGGACGCAGCCACCATCTTTATGCAGGATAAAAAAGAGCGTCTTAACTACCTGAACCGTGAAATGGCCATCTTTGACTACGAATCTGATAAGGATGCCTGGTTTAGCGAAGGACGTGCAGAAGGACGTGCCGAAGGGCTGGTTGAGGGTGCCGACCTGAACAGCGTTGATTTGATCAAAAATCTCATGTCCTCCAGTAACCTCAGTGTTGACGCAGCAATGGATGCTCTAAAAATTCCGGAAGAGAAAAGGGCAAAGTATCGGGCCATGGTGACGAATAAATAAAAATGGGCAAAGAAACGGCAGGCGGGGTGCGCCTGCCGAGTTTGCTTATCAGGGGCTGTGAGGGAGGTTCCCGGGAGGGACTTGCTCACAGCCTCTTTTGATGGTGGAGTTGTTCCGGGGCTACATTATCGTAAACGTCATTATTACTGCAAGTAGCCCCCCGCCCCCAAGGGGGGCGGACTGAAATTGAGGCAGCAGCCTGGGTAGTCAGGTGTGTGTCCGCATTTCAGCCTCAGTTCTCTTCTTCGCAAGGGATTCAATCTGTTTATCCAGCTTGGCTTTCTCCGCTGCGGCGGTCTTGGCATCCATGGTCGATTTTGTGACAGCTTTCGTATACTCCGTCGGGTGCTCCAACGCCATCACTTCTATGTACTCTCTCAGACAGTTTATCTCATCTGAGGTATATCCCTTATCGGCCAGGAAGTCAGCCAGCAGACCGTTGACTTTGTTGATACGATTTTTCATCCTGAATTTGTCGTTGCCATAATACTCCTTATCTTTCAGATATACATAAAACCAATACCCCAGGCTGGATGTATCACTATGACTGTTGTAAATTTCTTCCAAAACTTTATCCACATCTTTCTTATAGGCTTCTTTCTGGGCATTGAGCTGCTTCTCCGCCTTTATCGCCGCAATCTCTGCCGCTGCGCTGCTCTCAGCGATTTTCCCGATTTTCAGTTTGCCTCCTTCAGCCACAAGGGTGACTAGGCCCTCAGGGGCTTTCGCATTCACAACAGAGCCGTTTGCCAGAATACGGACATCCTCAATATTGCCCTGCTTCGTATAGAAATCTGCCAAACGTCCGGCACGAACATAGCCCATGTTTAAGCCGTAGTCATTCACCATACGGATGCCATTATCGGCACGCAGATACGCATCCATGCCTGCGGCTACCGAGAGCAGCGTAAGGGGCATATTGCCATTCTGATGGACATAGATGGAGTTGCCGCTGTTGGCCATGAGCCAGCCACTGAGCATAATCTCCAGGAATTTATCCTTGCTGCCAATGCTGCCTGCGCCGGAGAAGATACTGAGGTTCTTGCCGCGAAGCTGCGTGCCATCAGCAATGCTTACGCCCTGGCCCGCCGAGAGACGAATATTCCCGTCGGTGTAGATGCCGCCCTTGATATTCAGGGCAGAATCTGCCGCGGCACTGACGTAGACATTTTTCTTGCCATTTAGCTGTACGGTTCCTCCTTCCTTGATGTCCAAAGTGACAGGTACCTGCCGCCTGATGGTGACGCCGTTCGCATCCCAGGTGAGGTCGCCAGCTTTAGCACTGGCCAGCAGCTTCATGTTGGCCGCCTTGGTAAGGTCAGCATTCTTGATGTAGACTGCCGCCTCATCATAGCCGATACCACCATTTTTTGCCGTCAGGATAATGTTTTTGCCGATGACATTGGGGTTGTTCACAATGTCAAAGGTGCCGGGCTTTGCGTTGACGATACCATCCTGAATGGCGTAGAGCAGTTCATTCTTGCTCCAGCCGTAGTTCTCGCTGACGGAAAGGTCGCCGTAGTCGGCGATGGCCTTCTCCTCGTCTTTAGAGAAGCCCTTGCCCTGGAAATAAGCCTCCTTGGCCGCCTGAAGTTTCGCCCGGGCTGCCTTTCTGTCCGCCTCATTTTCTGCTGCCTGCATCAGGGTGATATACTCTTTTCTGGCGGCTGCAATACCTGAATCATTGGCGTAGTCAGCAGCGGCTGATTTGTATTCCGAAACCCGTAAAATGTTCGGCGTGAGGACACCATTTTTTTCGATAGTGGCCAGCTGTTGGAAGCGCCCCTCAATGGCCGACAGCCTTCTTGCCTTGGACTCACTAGCTGCCGCTTCGTGGCGGTCGTAAGCCTCGGTATAGGAAATCATACCCAGTTCCTGCCAGCGGGCTAACCTTTCTTCTGCCGAGGAATCATCGGTATACGCTCCCCCATTGGCATCCACAATGCTGCCGTTTTTCGCTTCAAGAGATACATCACCTTCCTTGCTCACGATGCTGGCAATACGCATATCACCCTCAGTCTGTACAATGCTGACATCCTTCCTGGCCGTAGCGGTCAGGCTGGAATTATCAAGTTTCGATGAAGTGACCGTACTGCCCGCCTTTACCCGGAGGGGATCATTACCGGCGCCAATGGTGCCGTTTTCGCTGGTCAGGATAACGGCGGGAGCACTGATAAGGCTCGACGAGTCGGCGTTCACAATGCTGCCATCAGCAGTAATCGTTACTTTCCCATTGTCCGCCCCCCCGGTAAGACCTGCCTGACAGATTTTCAGATTCCCCTTGTCCGAAGCAAAGGAAATCCCGTCTTTAGCCGCAAGGTTTATCACCGCCTCTGTGCCAATGGCCCCATGTTTGACATCAATGGACTGGCCTGAGGCTTCAAGATTGTCCGTAATGAGCTTTGCGCCTTCCAGGGTTTTGACCATGCCCCGGTTCCAATTTATGACAGAAATACGGCTCTTATCAGCTCTGCCACTCTGGAGATTGGCCGTACTTTCCACCCTGTCCCGGAAATAAATGTTGTTGCCATTTCGGATATCTATCAGGCCATTATTTGCGGCCTTGGCAAAACTGAAAGATACAGGATGGGCAGCGTTAATAAAGTGGGTATTCGTATAGCTTATTCCCTTGGTTTCCGTCCAGCTGTATGTAACATAACCATTAACATGAAGGTCGTCCAAATACACCATCTCCGAGGCGTTGGCCTTGCCTTTCATTGTGCCGCCGGTATTATTGATCGAGCCAAAAATGCCGATGCCATCGGGATACGTCTTGAAATACTCCAAGGCATCGAAACTGCCACGACCATTAGGATATTTGTATTTGGCGTTTTCTCCTGTGGCAATAACTACTCCCTGCGCCAGACTGCCATTTATATCTGTACTGTGAGTTATGCTCTGAACTTTATCTATGTCTGCACCGATTTTATCGATGAGCTCATCGGTGGTGGCATAATTTCACAGATTGAACATGCCAAAAGCGGAAACATAATACTTCCTGTAATACTTGTCCACCACAGTCTGTCCAGAGGTTCCCCCCGTCCAGGTAAATGCGCTGGGAACAGGAGTATAGCCGGTGCTCTTGCCGGTCTCCCATTTCGCCGCAGCGGCATTGCCCGGGGTGTACACCCGATGCATAGTCCCCGTACTTTCGTAAACCTGTCCCCGCATAGTATCGCTGATGCGGATAAAACCATCCCGGTCGTTATTCGTAATACGGCCTACATAGAGTTCTCTCCCCGTGCCTATGGTGTCAAGACTTATGTCAGCCACACCATCCGCCACAACAATACGCCCGCTGCCGGTGTTGATGATATTCCCCTTGATATCCACATGCCCGCCGCGTACGTCAATATCCTCTGTCAGCAGGTGGCCCGTGGAAGGATTGTAGTAAATCGGTACAGCATAGTCATACATTTTCGTCTTATCGTTCCAAATCATTCCTTTCTGGCCCACCTGACACTTTTCATTTCCAATCACATCATCATCTGAAAACTTGTATATCTTCGCCTTTGATTCAACTTTATAAAGGTCATTATTATTGACTTTGTTCGTATAATTTGTGTACCCGCTCTGGATCAGGCCGTTGATATTCACATCTTTGGCAGTGATGGTGATGTTGCCCCCGGCGATGTAGCCTGTTTTCTCAGAATTGTCCTCATACATCATCTCGACACCGGTGAGGCCAATATCTCTTTTGAGAAAATCCTTGTAATAGCTGTAACCGGGAGACTTTATGCCAATCAGATTATCAGCGCTCCGACTAGTATAGTATTTCTGAATTTTCTCTGCCGTCTTTTCATCAAACATATATTTGGCAATAGGGTCTCTTCCCACGTTTACGAAGCCCGTTGGCCGCGAAAGGTTAATGGAGCCTTTTTCAGCAATAACGGAAACAGACTTGCCATTTACGGAGCCAGTGATGTCAACGTCGTAGTTCTTGTTGCTTATGCTTACGGCGCCGGAATTATTTTCCACATTTCCGGCGATGGAGATGTCCGGCCGGGAAAGCCTGTCCTTGTCTTCCTTGCCCAGGGATTTGATATTGATGGCAGACTCACCGGCAGCATCTCTTATGATTTGGTCATTCTGGTAAAGCCTGCCACCTCCCTCCTCTATCTTCACATTATTCAACAGCAGATAGGCATTGCCGTTGTTGGTGATATTGACCTGAGGTGCGCCATTAGCCGTAATGTTCTTATCTCCCGCAAGAGACGCAGCATTTACGATGACGTTGCCGCCGGATACGTTGATGTCCTCAAACTCCAGCCCCGCCATGGGAATTTCTCTCAGAATAGCCGTGTTGCCGTTAGTATCCCGATAGAGGAAACCTTCGCTGTCCATGGCGGCAACGATGGCATTAACCTCGCTCTCCAAAAGGCTGTACTCTTTGCTGCCCGGAGTATAATCCTTCATGGCATTCAGCACTTCGTCATAACGTTCGCTGTAGGGATTTTCCTTCGTAAGTGTCTTGGTCGTGTTAGCAACATTGACCCAGCCCTGCTTCGCCGTCACCTTCACGCCGCTGATATCAAGCCCGCCATTGCTGTCTCTCTTGAAGTCCCCCGTAATGTCAATATCCAGCTGATTATGAAGGCCAGCGGTAACCTTCCCCTGCACATCCACCTTAGCGGTCTTGTTCTGGGATACATCACTGTCACCAAGGGCCGTGCTGGTGAGGCGGCGCTTGCCGGTCTCTCCCTGCCCCCAGATTTTGAACTGACGAGCTGATTCCTCGATGTAGGAAGTGCCCTCATCTGCCCGCAGATAAGTATGGCGGATGGAGGTGGTATTGGCACCACTGCCCACCGTCACGCCCCTATCAAGAGTCAGCGTCTCATTGATGGTGGGCGAAGTCTCAGCGGGTATAAAGGTGGCATTATGGGCATTGGCATAAGTCAAAAGACGCAGGTTGGAGGGAGTCTTGTTTTCATCGGCCCCTGCGAGCAGCATCAGGTCATGGCCACTGGCCAGTTTCGTCGTGCCGGTAATGTCAATCTTGTCCTTCCGGGTGAGCTTGTTGGTGTTCTTTACCGTGGTAACGCCTGCAGCGCCACCTTCATCCACAGATTCTGCTTCCAGGTCATGGTCAATATCGCTGGTGGCAGCCAGGGAAATATCCCCTTTTTCCGTGGAGAGATTGGCATTGGTCACAGTAACCCTGTCGGTAAAGGAAGTATCTGCATCGCTGCTGCCCACCAGGATCTGGACAACGCCTGCCCCTTCCACATTGTTCTTGCTTACAATCTTGCTGTCGGTCTTGGCCTGGGCACGCAGGGAAGATACATCCTGCCCTTTGAGGGTGCCGCCGGTGATGTTCACATCAGCAGTGGCGTTAATGGTGTTCTTCACAGCAGAATCGCTGCCCGTAACGCCGCCGTAGCTGCCGGCCTTCTGGGTATCCTTGTAGTCAATATTGTTATTGGCATTGTAGCCCTGGGTGAATTTGGTCCTGATATTGGCATTATTCACATTGATGGCCGTGGTGTGCGTCGCCGTATTGGTAATGCCCACGCCGCTGCCGCCGGCAATGGCAGCTCTGGTTGCATCAGTGGTAAAGTCATGCTTGTCCGTAAGTTCTGCCCCGGCGGCAAAGAGAGAGGCATTCCAGTTGCCACCGACATTGGTCTTGGTATTGGTGGTCAGGCTGTTTTCCAGTTTGGCGGCATAGGGGGAGATATCCACTGCGGCACCGCCATCCCCGTCAGCTCTCGCCGTATTGTCCTCGGAAGCCGTGCTCAGGAGCAGGGCGATTTGCAGCTGCTTGTCATTGGTGCCATTGGCATTGATGGCAGAGTTCAGCACGCTGTCGCTCTTAGCCACATTGGTGCCGGAAGCCACCAGACCGGCGGCGCTGACACCGGCAGCCTTGATATCCTTGGTCACATTGGTATTGCTCATGGCCATCAGAATGCCACGTTCCTGAACATTTACCTTGCCAAGGTTAATCTGAGAATTGCCATAAGCATCTGCCCGGCCGGTATTGACCTGGGCCGCCACATAGCCGGAGATGCCCAGACCTTTCATGTCGGTGCTAAGACCGATTTCGTTCTGGGCGAGGATTTCCGTCTCATCGGCCAGGAGGCTTGTGCCATCGCCGATATCCACGGTGCTCTTAATCGGGGCAGACTTCGTCCCGGCAGAGGAATCCGCCACTGTTACCGCACCACTGACCAACAGGGAAGCGGCGGCAGACTTGGTCTCCGTCTTTACATTAGGAGAATTCAGTGCCGTAATGCCGATGGTGCCTGCACTCAGGCTGTTGGCATTCTTATTCTTGGCCGTATTTAACGTTACGGCGGTCTCGCTGGCATCATGGGCCGTGGCAGAGATACCCGTACCGGCTACACCAATGGCAGCGGAAACAGCCTGGGTGGTTACTTCAGCGGTTTTCTGATCATCCTTTTCCGGCCCGCGGGATGCGACCACCAGCAGTTTATCCGAGGTTTTCAGGGTGTTGCCACCCTGCAAGGCCACGGATACCTTGCCCTTGTTTTCCACATCGCCAATCAGGACATTCACGGAACCGGCTATGGCCCCGGATGCGCCCAAGGCGTCAATTTTGGCCCGGCTTTCATCACTGGCACCAATGGAAAGATTTTTAGCATTCATGGTATTGCCGGAAAGCTGCAGATCCGTAAGTCCGCTCTTGCTGACCTTGCCATAGGCTCCGGACAGAGCCAGAGTGCCGCTGAGGGACCCCTGCTTGACTTCCAGCTCGGAAAGACCGCCCTGATAGGAGGCAATGGTAATATCACCGGCATTGGCTTTGATGGTGGAGTTACGCACTTCCCCTACGGAGTTGCCTGCCACATCCAGCACAGCCACCGTGCCGCTGATGGCCGCACTGCCCCCTGCGGTAGCCACTACGCTCTTCATCTCGGCATTGGTCTCAGTACCTGCCAAAAGGGTCACATCCCCAGCAGAATCCAGAGTGCTGCCCATAACCGTAAGGCCGGAGGCAGAGTCCTTCTTCTTTGCTGTCATGATCACAGTGTCACGGGTATTGGTGATATTTTTCCCGTCACTATCCACCACGCCATGGGATTCTTCTTTCGAGAGGTTGCCAGCCTTCATCGCATCGTTTATATCCTGGAAGACATTGCTGACGTTTATCTTGGTCTTGCCATCACCAGCATCATAGGTTGAGGAAATATCCTTGCCCACATTGGTCACCATGACATTGAGGCCCATGGCAGAACCACCTATGGAGGCATTGCCCGCAGTCTGCCAGATGTCCTTGTTGTCGCTGGCTCCGGCATTGATGGCTCCGGCGTAGACTTTGCTGTTTTCAATATTCACATTGGTGGTGCTGTCCAGCTTGTTGACAGAAACGCCCACGCCTACACCGGCTGCCCCGGCGGAGCCCACACCGGCCTTCTGGTCGAGGATCAGCTGGTTATTGGCGGTGATATTGGCATTCTTCGCCCGTTTGCTGCTCGTGCCGATGGTGCTGTTTTTAAGCTGGGCCTTGGTGGTGCTGCTTGCTTCCGAAACGCCGATGGAACCGGCCAGGCCTGCGCCAACACCGGCCGCACCTATGCCGATTTCCGTGTAGTTGACCTTCATCTCATTATTGGCTTTGACATTCAGGTCGCCCTTCTTGTTGGCGGCATATTCCACATTGATGTTTTCTGCCGTGGCTTCGGTAGTGCCCGTATCCGACACATAGCCCACGGCAATGCTCAGGCCTGCGCCAATGCCTGCGCCAGTGAACACCGTGCCGATAAGATGGGAACGGGAAAGATGATCTGCCGTCAGGGAAATATTGCCGGCATTCTTGATGTTCACATTCTTGAGGAAGGCATTGGTGGTGCCATCCAGCAGAGTCACGCCAGAGGCGGCGTTGACCGCTGCCCCCTCACCGGCAAAGGAAGCGCCGGCAGCAAAGGAACCTACGCCCTGACGGGATTTGGCTTCGATATTGACATCATTGGCATACAAATCGTATTTAGCGGAGGGGCCAATCAGGGAGGCTTCCGTGGTGCGGGTAATCTTATTGGTGTCAGAACCAAGGCCCACAGCGCCCCCTTCCATGGCGATGTTCACCGTACCCACGCCCCCTGCACTATTGGCATAGTCGTGGGCGATGACATTCACATTGCTCTTATTGGCGGAAGCATTATTTATCCTGGCATCCGTAATGCGGGCCTTGGTGGAGCCGCCAATCAGGTTCACATCCACCGTGCCATTTACGGCCGCACCTGTACCCGTGCCGCCGGCATTCACCAGGAAGGATTTCATGGTATGGGTGCCGGAGGCATCCACCAGTAAGCCCGTGTAGCTCTTGGCCGTGCGGGCATCCTTCAGGCTATCGGAGGATTTGAAGAGATCCTGATCCGCATATTTGTCGAGGATAGCGTCATCGCTGACGGTATCCTTGACAGAATGGGTTGCATCCCCTGTGGATTTAATGACCGTATTGGCCCCTTCAACGGCCGCTTCCGTCTCACTGTCAATCTCGTTGACGCTGACAGAAGCCCCGATGGCTGCCCCCTGAGAAGAAACAGAGAGTGCCCCTACATAGTTGGCAATCTTCTCATCGCTGATGGCCGTGATAGCCGGGGACTTGGCGCTGATATTGGCACCATTGTTGACGAGGGCCTTGGTCTCCGTGTCGATAAGGTTCACGGTGGCCGAACCGGCCAGGCCCAGACCGCTGCCGTAATTTACGCCGCCGCCTACGCCTACCGTGGTGATGTCTGCATGGCTGGCTGCGCCCAGGTCAAAATCATTGCCGGTGAAGCTGCCGCCGGAGAATTTGGCCGTGGTATGGGTTTCGTCACGGGTGACACCCACGCCCACGCCGATGGCAGCGGACTCGCCCACAGCGGCCACGGCCGCATTGGTGCTGAAATCATCATCGGTGCTGGCTTTGACAGAAATATTGCCCGTGGAGTTCTTGACATTCGTATTGACCACTTCGGCGGTCACATCGGCAGACTTCAACCCTACTGCTGCGGCGCCGTTCACCGCTGGGGAACCGTTGGCCAGGCCTACGCCAAAGCCAATGGTGGTCAGGCCGGAGTTATCCGTAGCTGTAACATTGATTTTCGAGGTATTATGGTCAATGGTAGTGCCATTGATAGTCGCACTGTTGACCTGACGGTCGGTGTCGCCAATGGCATTATAGGCCACAGCGCCGCCAATGGCCGTACCCTGAGAAAGGGTGAAGCCGCCGGCTACCGCCAGTTTCTTCGTATCGTCTTCGGAGGCAACGGAAATGCTCGTGGCATTCTTCACCGTGCCGCCGGAAAGTTCGGCCTTGATGTTATCCGCACCGCTGTTTACGGCCACGGCACCATTGGCCGCCAGTTTTTCCCGGGAAGCTGCCACACCTGCGGTCACGGCATAAACCCGGCCTTCATTCTTCGCACTGATGGCCAACGACTTAGTTGTATTATCCGTAAATTGCGAATTTTTTACATAGGCACCAGTGGTATTTTCCAGGCGATTATAGGCGCCAGCCAGGCCGACTGCCACATTGCCCACAGAGACCTGTCCTGCCACATTGATTGCTTTGGCAGCTGTTCCCGCATCGATAACGGAAATGGGCATACCCTTGATGTCAGAGTTTTCCACCTTGGCGGTCACGGTATTGGCATCAGTCTGCCAGCTGAAAGAACCGCCAACACCCCAGCCGTCCGAGGTGCCACCGCCGCCGGCTGCTGCATTGATCATCAGGGTGCGGCTGTCCGCCTTGGTCTGGATACTGCCATTATTCCCGGTGATCTTGCTGTTATTGGTAACAGCTGCCGTAAAATCATTTTTGACTTCACTGATGGCAGCAGCTGCCGCGGCGGCTGCACCGCCCTCGCTTACAGATGCCCCTACACCCACCGCTGCGGAAACAACGGTGTTGCCGCCAGAGGAGGAAATATCTGCCTTGCCGTCGCTGTCCAGCGCATCCTTGAGGTTTTCCGCATAGGAAGCCCCGGTAGCATCCAGGCCGCTCTTGTTGATGTATTCGTCGTATTTCTTGGACGTGTCCTTGGAGTCACGGGCATCCACCGTCACGTTTTTGGCCGCAATGGTTGCGCCGCTGATTTCTGCCGTGGCTTCATTGGTAAGGCCGTTATAAGCCGCCACACCTTCAATGCCATAGGCAGAACCGTCAAAGCCTGAGCTCTGGGCTACAGACACACCAATGGCTGCGCCAATCTCGGTGATATTCGTGCTGACCTTATTGGCCAGATCTCCGGTAAGGGTATAGCTTCCCCCATCAATCAAAGCATCCATATCGTTATGGACACGGTTCACCACCACACTGCCGCCAACGGCGGTGCCCTTGGACTTGCCCAGGGCAATGGAGGCATTGACGCCGCCAGCTACCAATGTATCCGCATCAATCGCTCTGTTGGTGACAGAGTCACCAGTTACTGTATCGTTTTTCAGTTCTGCCTTGACAGTATTGTCCAGGTCAATTACAGACAAAGAGGCCGCCGCCGAGGTGGAGGAACCACCTGCTGCCGAGCCGCCCTTGGCCAGGGCAAGGCCCAGTCCCGCCGCCACGCCTGCGCCACTCTTTTCGGCATAATTATCAATGGAAGCGTTGACAGTGCTATTCTTTATGGCAGAAATCACATCATTCTCCCCGGATACCCAGCCTACGGCACCGGCCACACCCACGGTGCGGCTGTTCTCATTGTTGGGACCGGTATGGTTGTTCCAGGCAATACCTGCCGCCCCGGCATAGGAACCAGTATAGCCGGTATCCACAGCATGGGCAGAGAGCAGTCCCGGCTGGGAAGATTTGGTAAGGGTTATAGCAGCACCATCAATGACGGATTTTGTAGCAGCATCGCCAAGGCTGACGGCTACGCTGCCCGCCCCGGCCACGCTGATGCTGGGCAGTTCCTTGCCTGCCTGGGGATTTTTGGCCACGTTGTCCGTCTTGAGCATCTTGTTGTCTTTGACTTCCATGGCGGCCTTGAGCTTATCGGGGATGATTTTCTTCGTGGCATCGTTGAGCTTCCGGCTGACGTTGCTGACCTTGTTCTTCTGGTTCTGCATCCAGTTCTGGAATTTGGCAAGTTTGCCCACGTTTTCCGTATCGTCATTGGCCACGACGCCGCCTGCTACGGCAGCAGTGTTGATCATGCCACCGTTAACCGCGAAAAAGTCCGCACTTCCCCCCTGAATCGTTGCCCTGCCTATAGTCAGCAGGCTGTCCCGGCTCACATCGGTGACAGCGACCGCCGCACCAATGCCTGCGGAGGTGCCAATGCCCACGCTGCCCGCAATATTGGTAATCTGCGTGTCGTTGTCGGTGGAGATAGCCACCTTGCCCCCATTCAGGGCATTCAAATTGGTATCATTCCCCACTTCCACTGCGGCAGTATCCGATCCCTGCACCATGGAAACCATAGCTGTAATGCCCGCACTTCCCCCTTTGCCTGCGCCGGCAGCCACAGAAAGATGCGAGGTATCCTTGGTGGCCTCAGTGGCTATACCGCTGCCCGTCACAGACACATGATCGCCCAAAGTGACCTTGGACGTACGATCCGCATTGTAGAAGGAGAAAATACCACCCACGGAATTCTGGTCGCCGGAGTTCATGAGGCCCAGCACACCATTTACCGAAGCATCGTCACGGGTCAGATCGGATGTAATATTCACCTTGTCCGTGGCAGAAATCTGGGCATACTTGCCCAGACTAACCTTGGAAGTATCATCGAGCAGAGCAATATCTGCCGCCCCGGCCACGGCAAACTTGGAATTGTTGGCCGTGGGATCGATATTGCCCAGCTTGCCCCCGGAAGTCTTGGGCCCCACATAGAAGGTGCCATAGGAGGCAGGGTCGATAAAGGCCGTGAGCTTGTTCTTTACACTTGCCAGCTCACTGAGGCCTGACGGGATTTCTCCCAGAGCAGAAAGCAGTCCGGAAGCAGCTGAAGCCACGGCACCAAAGCGGCCTTTGTCCTCCTCATAGGCGTCCCAGGCCTCCACCAGCTCATCATAAGCTTTGCTGATGTCCGGGCCGGCCTCCCGCAGAGTCTTGGCCGTGGCAGCATCCTTCAAAGCTTTTTTCATGGATTCGATATTGTCATAAGTGAAAGTATTCTTGGTGCCAATGGACACCTCGCTGCCTTTAATGACCGCATGGCTGTCCTCTGTACCTTCTTCCACCACCACATCGGCTTTGTTTTCCAGGTCAGCCACGAGAACAGAGGCTTCTACCTTCACTTTCTGATGGCTCTCGGAATTCTCGTCATCAATCTTGTGCTGTTTGGCATTGCCTGCCGAACCGCTGGAATTCATCCGCAGGGATTCCGTGCTTACCGCGGAGCTGATGTCCACAGCTCCAACGGCATTTATGTCCGCCTGGGGAGTTAACGTGACCTTGGCCGTATTGCTCGCCGAAGCAACACCCACGCTGGCACCGGCGTTGAAGAGTTCGGACAGATTTTCAAACAGGGGATCCGGTTCTTCAATTTCCCTGCCGGTGATCTTGCCGAAAATAGAATATTGGAGATTGCTCATGTATTTGTCTGAAGTGGTGAGCAGCCCCGTATTTGCCGGGGTACCATCACCGCTGCCCAGGCCGTTCTTCGCCTTGACACTGAGCTTTTTCACCGTGTTGTCAGCGTCAAGGGACACATCTGCCGCCGCAATCTCCGTATCCACCTTCACATCGGCGGAGGAATCATGCACCAAGACCGCAGCTGCCGTGGCAACGGAGGTGTTGTCAAAACCTTTTACAGACACGGAAAGACTCAGTTTGTTCTCCGCATCGGCAGCAGCCTCGAAATCACCGGCAATATCCGTAAGCTGGGCGCTGTTTTCCAGTTTTACATTGCTGTGATTCTCACTGACCACCACACCAGTGCCCAATGCCAAAAAGGCGTTGTCCGAATCCTTATAGATGGTATTGGAAATATCCCCCTCAAAGACCATTGGTGCTGAGGCTTTTACACTCACGCCGCCTTCCTCGTCCGTGGTGGCGAGCTTGCCTTTGACGTTCACTTCTGCATTGTTTTTCACCACGCCCACGCCAATGGAAGTATTTTGAGCCCCCTGCTTCCATTTGAAGTGTTCCTTGGCTATATCAAAGATTTCCCCGGTAAAGGAATCAGGTTCTGTGGCGATGGCACCCGAAAGGCTGGACTCCGCGCTGACATTAAGAGCTCTGGTTACCTCCTGCTTGCCATCATTATCCGTCACCGTATCCTTGCCCGTAGCGGTGATGACGGCATCCTTGCCGATATTGACTTCAGCTTTAGCATCATGCACGGCCAATGACACGTCAATATCCGCAAAGCTCAGGATATCCCCGGCTAAAGTCGGCAGGTCAAGCTGCTTATTGAAAGCCTCCGAAATCTGATTGCCCCGGGAAAGGGCAAACTCATCCTCAGCAGTGGCGCTGATGTCCACCGTATCCCCTGTGACGCTGCCATCCACATCCACCGTAGCGGTCATGGAGGAAAGCATCATGGAGCCAGCATTCTTCGCTTCAGCAGAGATATTCACCTCGCCATCACCCTTTATGACGGCACCCTTTTCAATCTCAGCCTTGGGCTTGAGGTCAACATCCGTTACATCCCATTGGGCAGAATTGTCCCCCACTGCTGCTAGTTTGATGGCTCCGCTGTCCCCACTCTTTTGCAGCTGCAGATTGCTCGTCAATCCGGCCTTGACCGTATCCGAGACATTGACCAGGCTGGAAAAATCAACCGAGTCATTATTTATAATATTGGCACTATTTTTGATCTCAATCTTGCCTGCATGGGCAGAAATGCCGTCAACAGCATGAATCTGACCGCTTACGGTAATGGTGCCAGCAGCATTCAGCGGGATTGTACCGTCCTGAATGCTGCTCCACCGCTGTGAGAAGGCCGTATCATTTACGCCGCTGTCCCCCACCATGGCATTGTATTCCGACTGGGAAGGAGCCATAAGGTGTACGCTGCCCGCATTGATAACGCCAGTCGAGCCTACTACTACGCCATTGGGCGAAAGGAAATAGAGGTTGCCGCCAATGCCGCCGTTCTTCACCGCATTGACCGTACCGCTGATACTGGCCTGATTATTGACAAAGTTCACCAGACTGCTTGCATTCGTACTGCCCGGAGCAGTGCCCATATGCATATTGGCAATATTCCCTGCATCCAGTTTAAAGGACTTGAAAGCGTTGACCGCAGTGGAGTTCACCATTTTATCTGCATAGATATGGTTGACCGTATCGTTGTACTTTGTACCGTTGACTTTCTCAATATTTTGCGCCTCAGCCAATGACGGCATAGCCGCCGATGCCAGCATCGCCCCACCTAAGAGGACAGGTGCTACCCGCGCCAGGACACTTCTCGTATTGTTCTTACCGTGGCTCTTGGCATATTCGGAAACCACCACATAACACTTCCGCACATGGCTCCAGATAATCTTATATGTCTTATTCACGGTATTTCTCCCCTTTCAATCTATCTCTAATCCGTTAGAATTGCGCATTCATACCAACTTGAATCCTTATCTTGGATATAAAGTGCGATTTGCTTTCACCGTTTATTTCCCTTGAGTTGCCGCCCACTTTTCGATTTGCGGCTGAAGAAGACGAACTACCTTTTTTCTGGAAATATTTTTTTCCAGGATAATTTTGTTTCCGTCCACGGTTGCAAAGGCTTTTGCAGCGCACCCCACGGAACCAGGACCGTAGCAGGATATGGTTGCCGAATAGGTTTCTAAATCGTGAATTTTCAAAAAGAGCATATCCATTTTTTGCGTGTTAAAATTTTTCATTACCCAGTCGCCAAGTCGCTGCTCCAAAGCCTGTCTTTTTTCCGGCGTTAATGCGACGACCGTGGCGCAACCATAGGAAATGCCATTTACGGTAAATTCCTTGTAATCGGAATAGAAAACATCCTTGTCCGACATATTTCGATAAGCAGCAAATTCTTCTTCCATAGCGAGGAAATAGGCGGTTCTGTCTTTGACATTCGCTTTTTTCACGAGGTCGGCTGCCGCCTGCCGATCCAAGTCCGTGGTGGTGGTGCTTTGCAAATTGTCCGTATCTGACAGGATAGCGGAAAGCATCATTCCGGCCATGCCTTTTTCAATGGGAACATTGGCTTCACGATATTCCAACCACACGATGGTGGAAGTGCAGCCTATGGGCAAATTGCGGTAATAAGCGGGAGCTGCCGTTTTGACGTCACCAATGAAGTTGTGATGGTCGATGATTTCCAGTATGTTGGCCTTGTCCATCCCAGAAACTGCCTGGGCAAAGCTGTTATGGTCTACGAGTATGATATTTTTACTGGCGGCATTATCCAGCAGCGGTGGTTCCTGGAAATCAAAATATTTTAAGGCGTAGGCGGTTTCCGCATTTATCGCCGAAGTAATTCTGGCCTCGGCGTTTATACCCAGCTTCCGTTTCAAGTTTGCGTAGGCGATTGCCGTACATACGCTATCGGAGTCGGGAGGCCTATGTCCGATGACATAAATCGGGCCATTGCCGTAATCAATCCCCTGCATATAAGCAGGATAGTTAATCTTGTCATTGCGATCGGCGCCTTCAACGGAAGTGTACGGAATAAAAAACCAGATAAGAAAAAGGACACAGTACAGCAGTACGGATTGATGTTGCTTTTTCATGAAAATTTCCTCACTTTCACGTTAAGATTAATGACCGTAATCGCCTCAATCTATCGCCAATACTTTAAAATTGCGCATTCATGCCAAAGTGAATCCTCGTCTTGGACACCTGGCTGCCGTTCAGATCCTTTTCCAGTGGGAAACCGATGGAAAGATCCATATAGACCGTCTGCTTGATACTGGCCTTCAGCCCCAAACCGACACTTTTCAGCAGATGATCTTCATAGGCAGTATCCCCCAGGATGTCGCCATAATCGAAAAATCCATAAATGGAGGCCGTCCGTTTCCGGTTCAGCGGGATGGCGTATTCTGCGCTATAGGTAATACCGCTATCGCCACTGATCATATCACGTTTGTAGCCCCGCACACTGTTCAGGCCTCCCAGAAAAAACTGTTCTGCCGAGGGCAGGTTGTGTACCCCGCTCCATTGCAGGTTCAAACGTCCCGTAAAGGTATGGCCGTTGGGCCAGCTTTCCTGATACAGACTGTTTAAGCGATAAAGGGAATAATCCTTGGTGGCATAGGTTCCGTCATTAGCCTGAAAGGCCTGGGAATGACCGATTCCGTAATAATGCTGATGGTAGAAAGCCCAGGTCTTCCCATAACGTGTCGTGGCCAGGGACAGATAAAGGTTATTGGCCCGGCTGTCCAGCCAGGGAACAGAACCATCCATCATATCCGTCTGGGAGTTCTGCCGATAGACGCCGATTTTTGCCTCCGTACGGGTGGTCTGGTTCAGCACTATGGGATGGAGATAGGCTGCCCCCAAATACCAGCCATGACCATTGCTTTTAAGACTACGCATGGATCCTTCAATCAGCTCATTGGTGGAGGTACTGTAATCGAAAAACAGTTTTGCCCCCTGCCGTCCCACAGGAGTCGCATAATTAAGGCCCACTGAATCCAACCCCTTGGCACGGGTATAGCTGGCAGTCAGGCTGTCCCGCCGCCCTGACAGACTGCGGTTCGTGTAGTAAAAGCCCTCACGCCATTCCCCATTGTTGCTGCCGCCACTATTATCCACCGACAGGGTGAAGACATCGTTCTTCGGCTCCTGCAGCACGATCTCATAGTCCGTTGTACCGGGCTCCTTCCCGGCCTTCACGGTAATGCCGAGCCTGGCATCATTGGTGGCATTGAAACGAAAGAGCTTTTCGTTCAGTTCATTGAAATTCTGTACCGTTCCATTATGCAGGGGCAGACGATTTCGGATATAGCTTTCTTTCGTATGCTTGTTGCCGGAAAGGGATACTTGGCCGGTCCTGCCCTCAATCAGGGCGATATGCACATGGCCATTCTCAATGGTCTGCTGGGGCAGATATGCCTTGCAGGTGGCATAACCTTCAGCCGCATAGAGGGCATTTATCTTCTCTACGATGGCGGAAAGGTCTGCCAGGGAAACTTCCTTGCCCAGATAGGTCTCCGTGATCTCGTTGAATTTGTCGGCCTTGATGACAGCTGATTCATCTATGGTGACCCTGTTCAGGACAAACTTCACCTCAGCCTCACCTGCACTGACAGGCGTTTCCGTATTGCCCTGAACTTTCTCGTCCTGCTTCTTCCGGTCTTCCTCTATCTGCTGACGCAGACGCTCACGCTCAGCTTCCTCACGCTGACGGCGCATTTCCAGACCGGCATCATCCCGGGGATTTACCGGTGGAGGTGGCGGCGGTGCTGCCAAAGCAATGGTTCCACCACCCAAGCATAATGCTGCCATCAACATAACGGTCAATTTTCTTTCCCTTGTATCGAACATAAATCCTGCCTCCCGGAAGCTATGGCATGAGCCAAAATGATAAGTTCCAATAAAATGTGTTGTATTTGTATTTAATTCGTCAAATTATAGAAAATTCCTGTTTTATTCTGTCTATTATAGCCGCATGAATTGCATCTGCATAGTATTCATGCCCATGCTCCTCTATATTGTATATCGTAAGAAGTACGGAAAGATTAAGCGACCTGGCGCACGGTCATTCATCTATAAATTCATGTTCTGCCAGCTTCATCCCGCCAGTCTTATAATCTTCCAATTTGCGCTCCAGATAACGGATATTGCTATCAGAATAAAACGGGTCAGGATTAACAGACACTTCAGCTTTTTTTGCTCTTACAGCTCTTACTAAAGTACTTTTGCTTATACCTACAGCCGCAGCGGCTTCCTTATATGATTTCTCACCCTTGAGAATCATATCGACCGCAGCATCCTTCCTGGCTTTGTCTATTGGTGGCCGGCCCTCTCTAAACCCAGCCTTGGTTCTGGCAATGGCTTTCCCTGCCTGTGTCCGTTCCACAATCATATCCCGTTCAAACTCAGCAAAAGCCAGCAGTATGTGAAGCATGAGCCTGCCTTGTGGGCGCTCATCCACCTCCCCCATATTGAGGATACTGACACGAATCCCCTTATCAGTAAGTTCCTTGATAAGATTGGCCCCTTCTGTGGCAGACCTAGCCAACCTGTCCAGCTTGGTAACCATCAGTGTATCGCCGATGTTAAGCCGTGCCAGCAGTGCATCCAGCTGTGGCCGCTCCGTAGTTGTCCCGGTGTATTGTTCCTCTATGACTTCATCACAGCCTCCATCCATAAGCTGCTGCCGTTGTTCTGCAAGACTGTTCCCTTTTACCTGCCCACGGGTAGATACCCGAGCATATCCATAAAACATATGATTCCCCCTTATATGATCAGCATTGACAATGATTTTTCGGCGTTTTGGCATAAAATTTTTCCTAGAGTTGGCCGTTTTTTACTCCCAGAGTTGGCAAAATCTATCTTTATGACTATAAGTTTTGATATATTGTCATAGCCTGATTTTACATTGCTTCTCTATCGGTGTCAATACTTTTAAGTTTTGGTACCAATACTCATAGGTATTATTGTTTTGAAAAAGTATACTTTAATCACAAAGCACTAAAGGCAGGGAGATATTTCCCTGCCTTTAGTGCTTTGTGATGTTTTCTACTAACATATTATGCTAATGAGTTTTTTATTTCTTTTACGTTGGCCAGCGGTATAGCAAGATAAGCTGCAATTTCCTCCAGACTAAGTTTTCCAGCCTTAATCATACGAACCGCTGTATTACGGCGCTCCTCATCTAAAGCATCTTTTTTTATATCTTCAATCGCCTTGCACACATCAACCAACTCCTCTCCTTCAGGTACCTTAAAGTCCACATTGGTACAAACGCTTATGGTTTGCGCCGCCAATTTATCCAATTTTTGATAGTTATGGTTACGGTTTACTAAGTCCATTAAAGCCTCTTTATTATCAGAGTGCTTAATGAATTTCAATACTTCTTTTAGGTCGGATCTGAAAATATCCAACTGTGCATCTGTCATAGTTGCTGGTGATACCAGATTAACCTTGTAATCAGCAGCATAATTCACTATTTTGGGATTCATATCATCAGGATACATCTCCCGTAATGATAGCGGAGCATCCCACGCATCAGTTCCCCAATGCAATACTATGGTAATGACAGGTAATACTTTATCTCCCAAATGGAATCCACTTAGAAATTCCCTCTTATTAGCACCATAATCATGTGCTTTGCGGTAAGAACAAGCCGTCTTTTCTACCTGCCCTGCAAGTGTTATAGCATCGTACAGCATATTGCGAATGGCCATAGCATTATGTATTTCACTCTGATTTTCCACGCCCAAGATACAATAGGCTGCTTTGCCATCTGTCTTGAGCAAACTTTTCAATACATCTCTTGTTTTCTGTTCTGGCAAGGTTGCGCCATCAGAACCATACGGAAGAACAATTTCCGTTGTATCCATTTCTTGAAGGTCTTCCGGGCGAATTATTTCCTCACCATCAAAGCAGAAGCCATTGAATAAGTCAGCAAACTGCACTGGCTGCTTTATATAGTCCTTAGTTACCGCGTCTTTATCGCTCAAATTAGGACACCTCATTTCTTACCTTTGATTATACCATAGTATTATCACAAAACAAATTTGTTATATATTTGTATTTTGATTACAGTTTACCTTTTTCTAAGTTGTAAAATATATTCTTTTACTTTTAGATATTCGTATTCTGTCAGCTTGAAAGAACGCGTCCTCTTCTCTGGCGCATCTGTCTTAGGCCGTCCTGCACCTATACGATGTCCACCTCTTCCTAAGGCTTTTTTTCGTATAATTTCAGCTACTACTTTATATTCAGAAGGTATTTTATCAAGACGGCTATAGTTTTTCTTTTCTACTCCTTTGCCTATCGCATAGTCTAAGCCATTACTCCATATCAAAATGCCCTCTACTTTGCCATAAGCCGTTTGCACAGTGTTTTTATCCTTATCAGCTGGGATAACTGTTAAGTTTTCTATATCTCCTGCTGTATAGTGACCATTTCTCACATAATCACCGCCTTTTATTTTATGATTTAAGTATACTATATTCAAAACTATTTTGCAATATTATTTTTTCTTATAATATAAGGCATAAATAATTTATTATGTAAATGTACATTACGAACATAGTGTATATAATGTTTATAATGTACAAGATGTATATAATGTACATAAAGAACTTTGTGAACAAAATGTACATTTTTGTAATTATATTGAAAAATGTACATTTTGGGTTTATAATGTAGTAAATGAACATATGATTTTAATTATAGTGAGGTGTACATA